>PWQF01000197.1 GCA_003556865.1 Elusimicrobiota bacterium
ACTTCTTTTTCTTCTTCAGGTTCACTTTCCCAGTTAAGAGCCAAAAAAGAAATTCCGGCAGTTATAAATAAACATAAGACAAATAACAGCCTGTTGTGAAGTCGGTTAAACATAATGACTTATTATTTTCTTAAAAGCTTATATTCTATACCGTCAACCAGAGCCTTCCATGAAGCCTCAACCAGGTTTTCCGAAACCCCTATTGTCCCCCATGTTTTATTTTTATCTTTAGATTCTATCAGCACCCTCACCTTGGCTGCAGTCCCCCGTTTTGCGTCTATCACTCTTACTTTAAAATCAGAAAGAGAAACGCTTTTAAGTGAGGGATAAAATTTTTCCAGCGCTTTTCTCAAAGCATTATCCAAAGCATTTACCGGACCGTCACCCTCCGCGGCAGTATGTTCCTGCTGTCCCTCAATATTCAATTTAATTGTAGCCTCACACCTCATCCGGCCTTCACGGTCACTTTCTATTATAACCCTGAAAGCTTCTAATTCAAAAAATTTTCGATAATCACCCGTTTCTTTTTTCATTAAAAGCTCAAAAGAGCCTTCCGCACCCTCAAACTGGTACCCTTTTTTTTCAAGATCCTTTATTTTACTTACAAGTTTTTTTTCAGAAACATTGTCTAATTTAATTCCAAACTCCCCGGACTTAAAATTTATATTGCTGGCTCCGGCAAGTTCAGATAAAAGTATCCTTCTCTTGTTGCCTACATCCCCGGGCTTAATATGTTCATAAGTGGATGTATCTCTTTTCACCGCACTTACGTGAATGCCGCCCTTGTGGGCAAAAGCGGACATACCCACAAAGGGCAACCGGTGGTCCGGTATTATATTTGCTATCTCATCTATATACCTGGAAACCTCTGTAAGCCGCTTCAAGTTGGCAGCGGGAATAAGAAGATATTCTTTTTTAAGCTGCAGATTAGGTATTATGGAGCACAAGTTAGCATTTCCGCATCTTTCCCCGTAACCGTTTATGGTGCCGTGAACCATTCGGCATCCGGCTTCAACTGCGGCAATTGTATTGGCAACAGCTACTTCCGAATCATTATGGGCATGTATTCCCAGAGGTGTTTTTATTTCTTTTTTAACCTCATTTACCGCCCGGCTTATTTCATCAGGAAGTCGGCCGCCGTTGGTTTCACAAAGAGTTATATTAACCGCACCCCCTTCTTGGGCCGCTTCCAAGCATTTCATTGCATATTGGGGGTTGCTGTAGTATCCGTCAAAAAAATGTTCCGCGTCAAAAATAACCTCTATTCCTTTTTCCCTGATATATGAAACCGACTCTTTTATCATTTTAAGATTTTCTTTTTTTGTTGTCCCTAAGGCCTTTTCTACATGAAGATCCCATATTTTTCCAAATATACAGCAGGCAGACGGCGCCACTTCAACAACAGTATTAAGAATTTTATCTTTTGAAGGAGAAACTTTTTTTCGTCTGGTAGAAGTGAACCCTGTTATTTTGGAATTTTTTAAATTCAGGTTCTTGACTCTTTTAAAATATTCCACGTCTTTGGGATTGGAACCGGGCCACCCTCCCTCAATATAATCTACCGCCAGGCTGTCAAGCTTTTCTGTTATTTTAAGTTTATCCTCTACGGAAAGGGAAATCCCCTCAGCCTGAGTCCCGTCCCTGAGAGTAGTGTCAAGAACATATACTTTTTCTTTATTTTTCACAAAACTCCTTATGAAGCGCCCGTACCGCTTTTTTTCCGTCTCCCTTAGATACCACACAGGATATTTTTATTTCCGAAGTGGAAATCATCTCTATATTTATACTATTTTTGGAAAGAACTTCAAACATTCTTGCTGCCACTCCGGCATGACTTCTCATTCCTATGCCTACTATTGAGACTTTAGATACCTTTTCATCTTTAACAAACTCAGCGGCGCCTATTTTTTTTACAGAATCCCCCAGAACTTTCACCGCATCCTGAAGACGGGAGCGGTTTATTGTAAATGAAATATCGTTTACGCCTTTTTCATGAGGCGAAGTCTGAATTATCATATCCACATTTATATTTTCTTTTGCCAGGTCACCAAAAATCCCGGCAGCAACGCCGGGACGGTCAGGGACATCAAGTACTGATATTTTCACCTGGTCTTCATCCAGTGTGACCCCCCTTACTACAACCTGCTCAAGATCTTTTGTTTCTTCCATAACTAAAGTTCCTTTTATAAAATTATCCTCGTTTAAAGAAGACCTTATATGCAGTCTGGTCCTCTCTCTTTTTGCCACTTCTATAGATCGGGACTGCATAATTCCCGCGCCGGATGAAGCCATTTCAAGCATTTCATCATAGGTTATTTCTTTTATTTTTTTTGCTCCTGGCACAATCCTTGGATCAGTGCTGTAGACGCCGTCAACATCGGTATATATTTCACATACATCTGCTTTTAAAACCGAAGCAATAGCTACAGCCGATAAATCACTTCCCCCCCTGCCCAGAGTAGTTATATTATTTTGAAGCGACATACCCTGAAAGCCAGCTACGATAACGATATTCCCCTGTTTAAGGGCTTTTTTAAGTTTATCGGTTTTTATCATTTTTATTCTAGCCCGGCTGTGATCACTGTCAGTTATTATACCAACCTGGGAGCCGGTATATGAAAGAGCTTTGAATCCAAGTTCTTTTATAGCCATGGCCAACAGGGAAATACTCTGCTGCTCCCCCGTTGCAAGCAGAACATCAAGCTCTCTTTCATCCGGGCTTGAAGAAAGAGCTAAAGCCATTTCCATAAGCCTGTCAGTGGTATTACCTGGTGCCGAGACAACCGCAACCACGTTCTTTCCCTGACCGGCTACTTCTATTATGCGCCGGGCCACATTTTTTATTCTCCGGGCATCCCGCACAGAAGTTCCTCCGTATTTCTGTACAATAATATCCTTACTCAATTATTTCAACTCCTTTTTCTGACATATTACAGACTGCATATTTTGAATCTATATTTTTTTTGTGCCAGACACCGGTCATAGCCCTTCCTACTTCTTTCTCTTTTCCGGGCGGGACAAAAGAAAAAACAGAAGGTCCGGAACCGGATATAGCCGTGCCATAGGCTCCGGCATCTATGCTTTGCCTGACTATTGCATCAAAACCCGGAATATATTTTTTTCTGATTGGCTGGTGTATACAATCCTGCATAGCTTCTCCCAGTAAAGAGTACTCCTCTTTCATTAGTGCCTTTACAAGGAGCGATGCCCGTGCCACCGAATATACCGCATCTTTGAGCGGAAGCGTATCAGGAAGAACTCCTCTTGCCTCTTTTGTTACTGTTTCAATATTCGGTATTGCCACCACAACCTTTAAAGAAGGGGGGATACTTATTTTACTATATTTTAATACGCCGGCCTTCTGATAACATAATGTTATGCCCCCGGAAAGGGCAGGAACAGCATTATCGGGATGGCCCTCCAACTTGGCCGCATACTGGGCAATATCCTCCGGGCTTAACCCCAATTTCAGAATCCTGTGGGCAATCACAACCCCGGCCACCCTGGCTGCAGCCGAGGAACCCAATCCCTTTTTTCGGGGAATAGGCTTATTTTCCTGTACTATAGATAAATTCTTTGGTATTTCAGATTTTTTTTCTTTTGCAATTGAAAAGAAAGCATCCATAAGAGCGTCTTTAGGGTCAGGTTCAGGAGCAGATTCAGAATTAAAACTTACAGATACGGTTAAAAACATATCAAGGGCAAAGCCCATAACATCAAATCCCGGTCCCATATTGGCAACGGTAGCCGGGACCTTAACTTTAAAAGCCTTTATCACTTAATTCCCGCCTGAGTGACTACTATATCCGTGTTGTCTTCAACAACGGGTGGGCGGCTTACGGCTTCAACCGCAATATCCGGGTCTTTAAGTCCGTGGCCCGTAAGAACAAGAACCACATTCCCCTTAAACTCCGGATCCATTATTCCCTTATGGATGGATTGTTTAAGTCCGGCAAGTGAAGAAGCTGATGCCGGCTCAACAAAAACTCCTTCCTGGTCCGCCAGCTGTCGCCAGGCCTCTAAAATCTTATCGTCGCTAACGCTGTCAATAATACCCCCTGAAGAATCCCTGGCCTCCACAGCCTGCTGCCAGGAAGCGGGGTTTCCTATTCTTATTGCCGTAGCCACTGTTTCAGGATGGTCAAACTTTTTATTCTTAACTATAGGGCAGGCACCTTCAGCCTGAAACCCCATCATTTTAGGTAAGGCAAAACCCCGGGAGGAGTTTAGCTCAAGGTACCCTTTCCAGTATGCAGTTATATTTCCGGCATTTCCCACGGGCATATACTGATAGTCCGGAGATTTTCCCAGCACATCGGCTATCTCGTAAGAAGCAGTCTTCTGACCCTCAATTCGGAAAGGATTAAGGGAATTAACCATTTCAACTTCATAGCGGCAACATATTTCCCTGACAATCTCAAGGCATCTGTCAAAATTTCCCTTTACAGCAACTACCCTGGCTCCGTGTATAAGAGCTTGTGAAAGCTTACCCAGGGCAATAGCCCCTTCAGGAATAACAACAATACACTTGATACCCGCTTTTACCGCATATGCAGCGGCAGAGGCGGAAGTATTTCCGGTAGAAGCGCAGATTACAGCCCGGGCGCCCTTCTCTACCGCTTTTGATACCGCCACTGTCATTCCCCTGTCCTTAAAGGAGCCTGTAGGGTTCATTCCCTCATATTTTAAGAATATATCAAATTTTACTCCCAGGCTATGTTTCAGGGAGGATGCCTCAATTAGAGGGGTTGATCCCTCCTGAAGTGTTATTACCGGAGTATTACTGCTCACCGGCAGTATAGAAGAAAATTTTTCTATTACACCTTTTTTAGTTTTTAAGTTTTTTTTAAAACTCAATATATTTCTTTTTCCGATTCAATTCTTATAAAAATACTTTTCTTTTTTATTATTTTTTTGGAATCTATCTCATTAAGAGCTTTTTTTAAGTTACCCTCCCGGGATCTGTGGGTTATCATAATAATAGGTACCTCCCGGGCCCTGGAACGGCCTTTCTGAAAACATGAAGCTATTGAAACTCCGTGACTTCCCAGTATTCCTGAAATCTCTGACAGCACCCCGGGTTTATCTACAGTTGTGAACCGGAGATAATACTGAACTTCAAGTTCTTCTATATCAGCCAGGGGAGCTTTTTTTCCCGGTCTGGTATGGACATAGGGAATCTGCCCGGCAATACCGTAATTTATTTTCTGGGCCAGGTAAATAATATCGCTTACCACTGCAGAGGCCGCAGGGTAGCGGCCGGCTCCTTTTCCATAATACATTACTTCCCCGGCATTGGATGAATCTACCAGCACCGCATTATTTTCATAATGAACGGAAGAAAGCATATCTTCAGGGGGCAGAAAGGCAGGATGTACCCTTATATCCAGCTTATCCCCTTTTCTTTTCATAAGGCAAAGATGCTTTAAAGTAAACCCGAACATTTCCCCTGCATAACTTATATCCTGGTAAGCTATATCTTTTATTCCCTCCACGTAAACCCGGTTAAAATCAACCGGGTCCGGAGAAATGACATTGGAAAGAATAGATAACTTATGGGCGGCATCTGCGCCGCTGATATCAGATGTAGAATCAGGCTCGGCAAACCCGGCCTCTACCGCCTCCTTTAAAGCCTGCTTAAAACTCCTGGATTCCCGGGACATTTTGCTAAGTATGTAGTTTGAAGTTCCGTTCAAAATTGCCTTTACCCTCTTAATCCTGTTAGCAACCAAGCCCTCGTTTATTCCCTGTATAACCGGTATTCCGCTTCCTACTGCAGCTTCAAAATATAGCAGGCATCCTGATTTTTCAGCAGCTTCAAATATTTCCGGCCATTTTTCTGCAATAAGTGCCTTATTGGCAGTAACTACATGCTTTTTTCTTTTAAAACATTCTTTAATTAAACTGTACCCGAATTTAATATTTCCGGTAAGAACAACCACCAGCGTAATTTCAGGATCATTTAATATATCCCTGTAATCTTTAGTAAAAAGATCCGGAGGAAGCTTAAAATCTTTAGCCTTTTTTTCATCAATATCACAGACCTTTTTAACTTCAGCTTCTGCCCCCACCCGGGATCTGATAAGGGATTTATTTTTATAAAGCAGCTCCCATACCCCGCCGCCTACTGTTCCCAATCCTATTAGACCTATTTTAACAGTCATAAAATTTCTTATCCTATCAGGGAGGCCCGGCCTTAAGAAACTTTTTAAGTCTCAGCAGAGCATCGTGGAACCTCTGATAATGGGTAACTGCCGCCACCCTCACATAACCTTCACCATATGAACCAAACCCTATACCCGGAGCTACAGCTATTCCGGTCTGTTCTATTAGAAGTTCGGCAAACTCAAGCGATCCCATATCCCTGAATTTCTCGGGAAGAGGCAACCACATATACATTGTAGCACGAGGAAGCTCAGCCCGCCATCCGGCCATGTTAAGACCGTCGGCCAGTTTTTTCTGGCGGCGACGATATTCCTTAACCGTTTCCCTTACACATTTCTGGCTCCCGGAAAGAGCCTTTACCGCAGAAAGCTGAATTGCAGTAAAAACTCCGTAATCCAGATATGATTTAATTTTCTCCAGGGGCTTTAATATATCTTTATTTCCCACTACAAAACCTACTCGCCAGCCGGCCATATTATAGGTTTTAGAAAGAGAGTGAAACTCCACCCCCACACCCATGGCTCCCGGAGTCTCCATAAAAGAAGGAGGGTTGTAATTTTCATAAGCTATCTCCGAATAAGCAAGATCATGACAAATTATTATATCATGGGCTTTTGCAAATTCAATTACTTCGCTAAAAAAAGAAGTATCTTCAAGAACAGCAGTAGTAGGATTATTCGGGTAATTTATAAACATAATCTTTGCCTTCCGGGCTACTTCATGTGGTATATCCGCCAGTACGGGGATATAAGAATTCTTAGCGGTTATAGGCAAATCATAAGGTTCACCGCCGGCAAGTATTATCCCGTTTCTGTGAACGGGGTAGCAGGGGTTAGTAACCAGGGCCACATCTCCCGGATTTAGATAAGCCATACACATATGGGCAATACCTTCCTTGGAGCCGATAAGAGCAATAACTTCATTTTCCGGATTAAAATTAATTCCGTATCTTTTTTTATACCAGCTGCTTACAGCACGACGGAACTTGGGCATTCCCTTTGCCTGAGGATATCTGTGGGTCCTGGGATGATTTATTACCGTATCGCAAAGCCTTTCAACAATATGAGTAGGAGTAGGCAAGTCCGGATTACCCATTCCCAGGTCAATAACATCAAGTTTCTTGCGGTATGCTTCCCGTTTAAGTACATCAATAGCCCCGAACAGGTAGGGTGGTAATTTTTTCAGTCTCCGTGTCGGTTCTACATTAATTTTTATTTTTTCACTTTTTTTATTATTCATATTTTAAAGTCAGAAACATATGCCGGCAATTATATTATTAATAAAGAAATTTAGCAAAGTTCTTCTTTGCTTGTCAAATTTTCAGGAATATAAAACTACCAGTAATATTTAAAAAAATTGGCATCCTTTTCATATTTTTTGGTTAGGCCTTCTATTTCTTTCAGACGGGAAGGACTGAAAGAGGAAAACCCTTCTGCTATCCTAATGTTTTCCCTCAGCTCCCCGGAATTTGAAACTCCCACAATGGCAGTACTTACAGGAAATGACAGAGTATACCCCAGGGCTTCACTCATAGATCTGATTCCCTTCTCCTTAAATATTCTTCCCCGGGCTGTAACTTTCATGGCTATAATTCCCATATCTTTTTTCAGGGCTGTTTGAAGAAGCTCTTTCTGAAAAGGCTTGTAATGAATATCTGCAGCATTAAGGGTTAAAAGTATACAATCAAAACTGTAAGTTTCTATACCCTTGAGAAGTACGGCCGGTGAGCGGTGCCCGGTAATTCCGGTATATCTTATTAAACCCTGTTTTTTTAGTTCTTCCAGGGCCTTAATTGCTCCATCGGGGGCAAAAACTCTTTTCAGATCATTTTCGGTACGTATGTTATGAAGCTGGTAAAGATCAAGATAGTCAGTATTCAGGCGCCTAAGGCTTTGTTTGAAGCGCTTCATTGTACCGGCATAGCTTCTGCTATCTGTTTTTGAGGCCAGGAAAACCTCCTTTCGTCTATATTTCATTACCCGTCCTATGTTTAACTCACTGCCGCCTGAACCGTAAGCAGGTGCGGTATCTATATAATTTACTCCCCTGTCAATAGCCTCATTAATTATTTTAACCGCTTTGCTGCTATTTACCTTCTCAACAGCAGATTCTCCCCCCAGGCTGAATATACTAACCTTGTGTCCCGTCCGCCCCAGTCTCCTTAGAGGCATACCTGATGAGGAAGTTTTACCATAAAGCTTTTCGGCCAAACTTAAAATTTTATTTATTCCCAGCATCCCCGCTGCAAGTACCCCTAAACCGGTTTTAATAAATGCTCTTCGTTTCATTTAAGTCAGAACCTGAACCTTTGTTCAATACCAAGAAACTGCTCCTGGCCCGAAAGCCGGCCCCTTAAAAACTGACTTTCACGCATCCGGTAAGACATATCCAGCTGATGAGAAAGCCTAAGCGGATTATCCAGGGCAAGTCCGTACTCCAGATAGTACCCCATAAAAAAGCGGTCTGAAAGATGTCTTCCCACTCTTAATCCTGCTCCTCTAAGCTGAAGGGCATCCTGATGATAATCCTCTTCAAACTTTATATCCACCCTGGCCACATCAATTAAATCCGCCTGCCGGAGTATATTTTGCACCAGGGGAGTAGTTAAGTTGGCATCGATAGCCCTTAAGAGTTCTCTCCTCATAAGCATACTACGCTCCTCAGCAGTAAGATCCTCTAAAGTAACTCCGGCTAAAGCCAGTTCGGTAGCCTCTCTCTGTGTAGTTATATCTTCAAATCTGGCAGAAGAAAACTGAGGCTCCATATCGGCAATTCTGTTTCTTGAAATTCTCATTTCTATTTCATCGTCTTCAACTATATCATCCTCAATGGTCCGCCTTATTCTGGTAGCTGCAGTGCCCTCTATATACTCTCTCCCTTCTTCAAAAGCGACCCTCACCTCCCTCAGTTCAAACTCCCGGTTAAAATAATTAACCGTGCCCTGATCTGAATAAAGCAACCCGTCTACCAATAAAGGGCCGGAAGGCTCTTTGGTAAAGTGAAGCCCGCCGTTAACCCGGGCTCGGGCATAGGTATTTTCATACCATACAGATCCTCCTGCCTCCATATTTATATCGATATGAAATTCTTCTAACAGGGTTCTATCGGGGGGGGGCTGAACAGTTACCCTGGAAGCTGGAGGATAAGTAAAGTGAGAGTTTGAAAGAATGATATCACCCTTAATATATTTTTCACCCTCTTCTGAATAAAACCTGAGACTTCCCCCGGGTTCTCCCCTGGCAGGCAGGCTAAGATGCCTGCCGAAGATAGTGCTCTGGGGGATATCCAGGTAGGGGATGTTAAGGCTTACCCCTCTTTTATCTTCAGTTTTAATCAGAAGCATAAATTCAAGTGGTGTTTCCCTAAAATCAACATAACCATCCCCGGAAATACCCCCGGGAGCCCAATCAGCCTCAAAATTCTTTAAAATAATTTTGGAGCCTTCAGCTTCAAACTTCATATTAATATCAGTTATTTCGCTAAAATATTTCTTTCCCCGTATATCTCCCCCGGAAAGATTTAATTGCCCTTCTATAAAGGGGGACGAAATATCTCCGCTTAAAGTAAAGCTCCCCTTTAAATCCCCCTTACCTTCAGTTATTTCAGGCAAAATATCCTTTAAAACTGCCAAACTTAATTTATCAATATTAAACTTAAAATCCGATCTTGCACCTATTACCCCCTCCCCGCTGATGCTTATATTACCCGGATAATCTATATATGTATGAGAAAGACGAAGCATATCTTCTGAAAATTTAAATGAACTGCCTATATTTTTAACCTTCACTTCATTCCAAAAAGCTTCATCTATTTTAAGCTGACCCGAAATATCTTTTTTTTCCCGGCCTATTGTTAAATCTGCTTCTATATAAGATTTACCTTTCAGGTCTATTTCGCTATTTAAAATTCTTAAAACATCATTTATCTCAACTCTTTCTCCCCTAAATGAGCCTTTAAAGAAACCATTACTGTATACCCCCTCACCTTTTAAGAACTTATCCCGCTCAGCAATTCTTAAATGTTTTATTTCTATTCCTTCCGCCGGGGTTAATTTTATGACACCTTCAAGTCCATCCCGAACATTAAACTCAACACCCTCACTACTCGCCCGTAAATTAACAGCTTTGGTAAGTGAATATCGGTTAACAAGAAGGTTTACGGGTATTATTTCAGCCTGAATTTGTGAGTAGTCGCTTTTTACAGTCCCGGATATTTCTGCCCCGCCCAGAAAAGAAAATGGACCGGCACCTGTATTTTTAAATACCGTGTTTAGGTGTATTTCAAACAATCCTTCTTCATTAAGGTCTATCTTTCCTCTATCTATGCCCAGTGAGCCTTCATTTAAAATTATATTTGCTTTTTTTATATCAATAATGCCCTGGCTGTAGCGGCCTTCCGAAGAAAAATCCTTAGCCCTTATACCGTACATATTAATATCAGCAACTTTTTTACTGTAGTTTACTACAGGCTTATTAAGGGTCCCCTTGATACTGCCACCTGCTTTAATACTTGCTTCTTTCAGCCCCTTTTCCCGGGGCGGAACTTTAAAATTCTCTATACTGAAAACAATATCAAGTTCATCTTTCGATAGGTAGCCCACAGCCTCCGCTATACCTTTCTGACCGGGAGCACGGGCAGTAAAACTATCGATACCGAGCCTTCCAGAGAAGTACTCCCCTTTTATATTTAAATCAGCTTTAAAGCCTTTAACCTCCCCGCCCTTTAATTGGGCTCCGTAATGCAGGTGGGGTTTTTTTCTGCTGCCGGATATATCAATCCTGCTGCTTAAAGAACCAGAAACATCTTCTTTAATTCCCGCTGCGGCAGCAATAAAAGAACCCCTCATATTTTCAACATCAACAAACCCCGAAAGTTCTACCTCTTCTCCCTCACCCCTTTTTTCACCGGAAAGAGCGGCAGTTATAAATCCCTCCCCCTCCAGTTCTGTCAGAAAATTCCCGTTATCTGTCCATCCGCTTAAAACGATATCTTTAATTTCTTCCCCGTTTAAAATTATTTCCGAGACCTCTGCGCGGTATTCATAGGCACTGGAAGCTGAAGCAGTATAGAGGGCTGAAAGGGAAATATCTCTATCAAAAAGACGGAATTTTTGACAAGAAAGAGTGATGTCCTGTGAAGGATAAACTTTACCGTTAAGTACAGCTTCTCCATTACCGCTTAAAACCCGGGCCTCCTCTATAAACGCTGCTTCTTCAGTGAAAGAAAAATTGGCCCGGGCGGAGGAAAAACTATATCCGTATAACGATGGGGACTTAAATTTAAGTTTTCCGGTTTTATTTTCTTCTGAATAATTAATATTGCCGCTTGCAGTGCCTCCTGTAATTATCTTTTCAGCACCCAGCAGAAAAGCCAGTTCACTCATTACCGCATCTTCCATAACAACATCGGCTTCCTTTAGAAAAAAAGTCCTATTTTCACGCCGTAGTTCTGCCCGGGCCCGGAGATACCCGTTTAACTCTTCAATAGATATACTGTAGTCGGATATGCCGTTATCTTTTAAATCAGCTGAAACACTGGCACGGGTCCGGTATTTATTTCCTGCCGAAGAAAAATTAGATGTCTCTATCCGTGCTTCCCCTCCAAGCTGCCCGGGCCGGAAAAAAAACTGGCCTTCAAAGTTAAAATTACCAGCAGCTTCCGGGTAGAAGCTTTTAAGCCCAGGCATATCAGCAACGGGAATGCTATGACCCTTAAAAACACCCTTACCACCAAAAGGAGAAAACCCGCCCTCCCCGCTTAATGTGATATAGGCCTGACCCTGATCCTTAACAATGAGGTTGAGTGAAGAAAATTCTTTTAAGCGGGGGTTATAGTAAGCATTCCCGTTAAGAGAATATTTTCCATCCAGGGTAAAAGCTTCTATATTAAATTCCCGCTCATAAAAACCGGCTTCCAGAGAAACATGACCAAACTCTTTGTAGCCGGCTGAAAATTCTCTAAAAGAAAAGTCAGCACTGAAGGCAGGCTCTTCCCAGGAGCCCTGTGCTCTGAATTCCCCTTCCATAATACCTTTAAGGTTTTCAGACCCTGAAAATTGTCTCAAGTTTATATTTTCAGCCCTACCGCTTAAATTTATTTTTTGATTGTAGGAAACATTTCCTTCCCACAGGAAACTGCCACCGGCCGTTTCCAGCCTTCCGGACAATATTTCAATCATATCTTCTGCATACCGGAAAGATGTCTGAAGAGATGAAATTTCTCTTGATGCTATCAGTCCGGTATCCATTGAAATTTTGCCGGACATTTCCAATTCCCCGGGAGTCCCCCTGATATCCCCCTGAAGTTCTGCCCGGCCCCTTATTAAATCAATACCCCGTTCCTTAAGAACAGGTTAAGCATCTACCATACCTCTAACTTTAAGGTTAAGGGACGGAGAAAAAAAATAATTAGCTATTATCCCCTCTACGGATACAGAATTATCCTCCCAGTTTAAAACAGCCTCTTCTACCAGAAGCCGTGAGGGCGAAATATTTATCTGGGCGCGGGGAACAGTAAAATTCTTCCATTCCCCTTTCCTGATGTCTGCAGTGCCGCTAAAATTAAGAGAGCTTATATCTTCAATAACCGCAAACCGGTTTCCGCTGAACCTAAGTCCGGCATCTATACTTGCCGCCGGAAATTTTTCTTCTGAAATTTTCTCAAAAATTTGTTTTAACCCTTTTAAATTAAAGGCGCTAAAAGAAATGTTGCCTTCGAAATCTCCGGTTAGGCTATGCATATCCCCCTGGATTTTTATGTGCCGAGCAAGATCCTCGACCTCAAGCTCCGATTTTAAATGCATGTCCGGATATCCTCCCAGCAGTAGCGAAGCTCTTAACTCTTTGATAAAATAGGAGTGGCCATCAGGCATAATAATATCAGATCGCCCCCCTATAATACGCAGGGTCCAGGAGGGCATAACCCCTCCTTCGGAACTTTTTAATTTTTCCAGGCCGCGGACAGAAGCGCTTCCTTCAGAAAAATCTATTACTGTACGGGGCCTGTAAAAACTTATTCTGCTTATAAGCCTGCCGGGATCCCTTATGTTTCTGAAAATTTTAAGAAGTGAGTAGCTGACCTTAATCCTATCAATTTTTAAGAGTGGGATACCCTTTTCCCTGTCCATTATCCGGACACCGGTAATAACAGCCCTGTTTAATATATCTGAGCTTATCCTGTCAATTTCAACTTCCCGGCCCGCATAGGCGGAAAGCTGGGCCCGGGCAAAAGTCTTAAGATGCTGGTTAAACTTACGGCTCTGCACATATAAAAAAGCAGAGGCGGCTAGTGCCAGAATTAAACCCGCGCTGATCAAAAATGTTTTTTTTCTCTTTTTTGCTTCCATTTAGGTATTTTTTTAAGACCCGGTGCTTTTAAAGGCGCGGTAACAAAACCCTGCAAATCAGGGAAAATTTAAAGTATTATTTTTTTTCCTGTTCAAAATAAATTTCCCCGTCTTTTAATTCAGCCTTTATTTTAGCCGGCGGACGCACCTCTTTTTTAAGCATTTCTTCCGCTAGCGGATCTTCTATAAGTTTTCTTATGGTTCTTTGCAGGGGACGGGCGCCGTATTCGGGGTCAAAACCTTTTTCGGCCAGAAACTCAAGGACCTCCTTTGAAGGTACAAGTTCAATTTCCTGAGCGTTAAGTCTTTCCTCAAGCTCTTTCATCATTATTTTTACGATCTTAAATATATGCTCTTTTTTAAGTGGATGAAATACTATAAGTTCATCTAAGCGGTTTATAAACTCGGGACGGAAGGTCTTTTTTGCCTCTTCCAGTACTTTTTCCTTAATATCCTCATAGTTCATTTCCGTTTCCCCCCCCTTCTGAAAACCCAGGCCCTTGCTTTTAAGCTCCCTGGTTCCCAGATTTGAGGTCATTATTATAACCGTATTCCTAAACACAACTTTGTGACCCAGATTATCTGTAATCTGCCCGTTATCAAAAATCTGCAGAAGTATATTAAAGACTTCAGGATGAGCTTTTTCTATCTCATCCAGCAAAACTACTGAATAAGGTTTGCGTCTTACATCTTCAGTTAAGGAGCCTCCTTCCTCGTAGCCCACATATCCCGGTGGAGCACCTATAAGCCGGGAAACAGAATACTTTTCCATAAATTCGCTCATATCTACCCTGATAAGTGAATCTTTATCCCCAAACATATAGTCGGCAAGAGTTCTTGCCAGTTCGGTTTTTCCCACTCCTGTGGGCCCCAGGAAAAGAAAAGAGCCTATAGGTTTTCTGGCATCCTTAAGGCCGGTGCGGGACCGTCTTATAGCCTGGGAAATATTTTTAACTGCCTCATCCTGACCTATAATCCTCTGGTGCAGTTCTTCTTCCATATTAAGGAGCCTCTTTGATTCGGTTTCAGTCATTTTTCTTACCGGAATACCGGTCCACCCGGAAATTATATGAGCTATATCCTCAGGATTAACTGTATTTTCACCGTCATTGACGCTATTTTCCCACTTCTGTTTTGCCTTTTTTATTTTTTCCTCAAGCTTCTTTTCCTCGTCTCTCAGGTCAGCTGCCTTTTCATATTCCTGGGAGGCGATTGCTGCTTTTTTTTCTTTGGTTACCGAGGCCTTTTCTTCTTCAATTTTTTTTATATCCTGAGGTACCATGGTCATCTTCAGCCTTGCTCTCGACCCGGCTTCATCTATGACATCTATGGCCTTGTCCGGAAGAAACCGGTCAGTTATAAAACGCTGAGAAAGGCGCGCGGCGGCCTCCAGGGAGTCATCTGAAAGCTTAACCCTGTGATGAGTCTCGTACCTGTCCCTTAGACCTTTTAATATCTGTATGGTCTCATCAACGGTAGGAGGATCTACCACTACCGGCTGAAACCTCCGGGCCAAAGCGGCATCATTTTCTATATGCTTTCTGTATTCATCCAGTGTAGTAGCCCCCACACACTGAAGTAGTCCGCGTGAAAGAACAGGCTTCAGTATGTTGGATGCATCCATAGCTCCTTCTGCAGCTCCTGCCCCTATTACCGTATGCAGCTCGTCTATAAAAAGTATTATTTTATTTTTTGCCTGCTTAATCTCGTTCATAGCCCTTTTTAGCCTCTGCTCAAATTCCCCCCTGTATTTTGTTCCGGCAATCATTGCTGCCAGGTCCAGGGTTACTACTCTTTTATTCATAAGAAGTTCGGGGACTTCGCTTCCTGCAATTTTCTGGGCAAGCCCCTCAACTATTGCGGTTTTTCCTACTCCGGCATCACCTACCAGTACCGGATTATTTTTAGTGCGCCTGGAAAGTATCTGAATTATTCTCTGAATCTCGTTTCCTCTTCCTATTACGGGATCCAGCTTATCTTCCGAGGCCATAACTGTCAGGTCCGTACCGTATGTATCAAGGACAGGTGTTTTAGAAGTTTTTGAGGACTTGAAGGCACCGCCGTAACCCCCGGTATTAAGGGCTCCATCACCTAAAAGATTAATTACCGCCTTGCGTACTTTTTCCCTGGAAAGATCCGCCTCGGCCAAAACCCTGTTTGCTATTCCTTCCTCTTCCCTTATAAGCCCCAGAAGTATATGCTCCGTACCTACAAAATTATGGCCCAGCTCATTTGCTTCCTTAACTGCAAGGGAAAGAACCCTTTTAGCCCTTGGGGTCATAGGTCTTTCTCCGGAAAGAAGAATATTTTCCCCCTCACCAACCATATTTATTATTTTTGATTTCAGCTCTCCCTTATCCACTCCCAAAGTTTTAAGGGCTTCAGCAGCCACGCCGTCTGAAAGTGAAAGTAGTCCTAAAAGTATATGTTCCGTTCCCACATAGTCATGGCTTAATTTTTTAGACTCTTTCTGGGCCAGTACGATAACCTTTTGAGCTCTCTTGGTAAACTTGTTAAACATATTTTTCTCCTTGTTTTTATTTTGACAGTGTTTCTCTTATTATTTCTGCCCTGGAACGCCGTCTTTGATTGCTGTCCATACTGCTGCCGGCAATTTCCTGTATATGTCCCGGCATTATTTTTATCATAAGATTGTTAAGCTTCTGTATTTCATATTCTGCTATTCCCGTATATACACCCAGCTTAAGGTTAGATATAAGGTTAAGAGCCTCGGTATCTGAAATCTTATAGGCATTCTGAAGAAGCCCCTTAGCCCTGTAAACCCTGTCCTTAAGGCTGTCTGCATCGGTTTTAAAAAGTTTTTCCCTTAATTTTTCTTCTCTCCTTGAAACCTGTGTTACCAACCGGTTAAGGTTATCCAGTATCCTCTGTTCGGAAAGACCCAGGGTAACCTGATTAGATACCTGGAGCATATCCCCCATTATCTTTGTCCCTTCTCCCCGTAAGCCCCTTACCACCATACCCATTTTATTTATGCTTTCCATAGTTGAAATAAGTCCACCCGAAATAGCCAGAGCCGGAAGATGCAGCTGGCAGGAGGCCCTCATACCGGTACCGGTATTGGTTGGGCAAGAGGTAAGATAACCCAGCTTTTCCGAATAAGCAAATTTAATTCGGGAACTGAGCTCGTCGTCAGCTTTGTTAATAATTTCCCAAGAATCAAAAAGATTAAGTCCTGCAGAAATAATCTGCAGCCTTATATGATCTTCTTCGTTTATAATAAGACTCATCTGCTCCCTGGAATCAATTAAAATTCCGGCAGGATTATCTTCATAGGAGCTGGTTTCGCTGCTTATGAGATTGCGCTCCTGTAAAAGCTGAAGATCAGTTTGAGTGCATTCGCTTAAAATTATTTTAGTGGCTCCCTTAAAAAAAGAAGTATCTTCAGCTGCAATGAATATTTTATTTAAACATTTTTTCAGATCCTCATTATCTGCCTGGCCGGGCATGGGGCAGGAGCTGAGGTTTCTGGCCAGCCTTATTCTTGTGGATACAATAATGCCGTCAAAATTAGATGAAGGCTGCAGCCAGGATATATCTTTTTCCGCCAGGTTTCTAAGTTTCATTTCCTTCAGCTTCAATTTCCCTGATTTTATCTCTTATTACTGCCGCTCTTTCATATTCTTCTTTTTCCACTGCCTGCCGCAAATCATTTTTCAGTCTTTTTAATTCTTCACTCTGACTCTGACCGGGAGGGGATTTACCTGCATGCTGTACGGACCCCTGAATTCTTTTAAGGAGAGGCATCAGTCTTTTAGAGAAATACTCATAGCAGCCCGGGCAACCCAGCCTGCCGCTTTGCTGAAACTCCCTAAACTTTTTTTTGCAGGAAGGACAACCATCCTCCTCCCTGATCTGCTCCTCCTGGATATCACTAAACCCGGCCAGCATGTCGGAAAGACTGCTGAAAATACCCTCATTTAGTCCGAAAAGGCCGGCTGCGGGAGCTGAATACCCGGAGGCGCACTCACTGCAGAGATTAAGTTTTTCTTCTTTACCCTGATGTATTTTCTTTATATGAACCGTTGCAGGTCTCTTTTTGCATTTACTGCATATCATTTATATTTTCATTCCCTCTTTTTTTACTATCCCGGAAAATTTCTTCATTATTTTTCGGGTTATCTTTCCGGGCTGCCCCTCTCCAACTACTCTGTCGTCCACTTTTACCACGGGTATAACCTCCGCCGCCGTTCCGCATAAAAAGCATTCCCGTGCATTATATACATCAAAAAGAGTAAAAAGTTTTTCCCGAACCTTTATCTCATCCTCCCGGGCAATTTCCATAATAGCGGCAGAGGTTATCCCGGTAAGTGCCCCTGCATGGGAGGGTGGAGTAATCAGATGCTCATTATCATTAACTATAAAAATATTATCTCCGCTGCATTCGGCCACATAGCCCTGGCTGTTAAGCATAAGTGCCTCGGGCACTCCGCTTCGGTTAGCTTCAATTTTAGCCATTATATTATTTAAGTAGTTAAGCGATTTTATTTTAGGACTGAGGGCTTCAGGAATATTTCTTCTGGTTGATGCGGTAATTATTGAAAGTCCTCTTTCGTAAAATTCAACAGGATAAAGTGTTATTTCGTCGGCAATAATAACAATCATTGGAACAGGACATTTAGTGGGGTTTAAACCCAGGTCCCCTTCTCCCCTGGAAACCACAAGTCTTATGTAGGCATCAGAAAGGTTATTTTTTCTTACTGTTTCAGCTACAGCCTCTTTTAATTCTTCCATCCCCATAGGTATGCTGAGCATTATTGATTTTGCAGATGAAAAAAGCCGACAAAGGTGTTCCTCCAGCTTAAATATGTTGCCCTCGTAAACCCTTATTCCCTCAAACACTCCGTCCCCGTAAAGGAATCCATGGTCGAAAACAGAGACCTTAGCCTTGGATTTTTCAACATATTTTCCGTTAAGATAAATTAGCTTTTCCATATTTTCTAATCTCCTTTAAAATGCCGGCCTATTATTTTGCCGTCCGCTATTTCAAACTTTTCTTCTCCGCTTTCAATGAGCTCCCTTTCATGTGTAGCCAGGATTATACCTATTCCGCTTTTATTTTTAAGTTCAGTGAGAAGATTTATTATTTTTTTGCTGTTTTCAGAATCAAGGTTGCCTGTGGGCTCATCAGCCAAAATAAAAGTAGGCTTATTTATGACAGCCCGTGCCAGGGCAACCCTCTGCATTTCCCCCCCGCTTAAGCTGCCGGGCCGACGGCTCATAAGTTCATTTATGGAAAGAATATCCCCTATCCTGCCCAGCCACCCATAATCAGGAGAAACCCCACCTATCCTGCAGGGCAGAAGTATGTTCTGTCTTACGCTTAATTCAAAAATAAGATGAAAAAACTGAAAAACAAAACCTATATGCCTGTTTCTCCACCGGCTTATTTTGCTGTCAGGTAAATCATAGATACTTGCCTTACTGTACCTTAAGAACCCGGAATCGGGTGTTTCTATCCCACCTATGGTGTTTAAAAGGGTTGTTTTCCCGCTTCCGGAAACCCCGTACAAAGTGTAGCATTTTCCTGCCCGGAAGTTAAGGCTCACATTCTTAAGGACAGTTCTTTTTTTCTGCCCCTGCCAAAAGCTTTTACTTATATTTTCAAGTTTTATTTCCCTCTTCTCTTTATTCATTTATTCATACCTTATTTCTTCGGCAATTTCAATATTTGAAGCCCTTTTTGAAGGATAAAGGGTTGCCAGAAAACTTATAATCATTGCAGCAGCAAATACGACGGATAAATCCTTCAGGCTTACCCTTACCGGAAGAGTGGATATAAGATATACCTGGGGAGGGAGCTGTATAAACTCATAGCGACTTATAAAGAAAGCAGCAATCAGACCCACAATTATTCCGGTCACCGTCCCGCAAAGGCCTATCATCATACCTTTGAAATTAAACATCATTCTTATCTGTTTTTTTGTCCCGCCCACAGCCCTTATAATACCGCAGTCTTTTGAACGGGTTATTGAGGTCATTATAAGAGTTCCGGCTATATTGAAAGTAGCCACCAAAATTATCATTACCAAAACAATAAACATCATTGTTTTTTCAAGTTTAAGGGCGGCAAAGAGATTATAGTTCCGCTCTTTCCAGGTACTCAGCTGATACCCTGACAGGCGGGAACCCAGTATTTCCTTATATCTGCCTGCATTAAAAGGATCATTTATATAGATCTCTATTCCGGAAGCAGATACATTTTCAAATATTTCAGCGGCCTTATGGTAGTTTATATAAGCCATTGAAGAATCGTATTCATAAATCCCTGAAGTAAAGACTTCTTTTATCTTAAATTCCTCCACCCTGGGGACGGCAGGTATTCCCGGACGGTAGGCCTCCGGGATAATCAGATAAACGGTATCATTTTTTCTTAAACCCAGTATATTTTTCAGTTCCCGTCCCACAAGCATGGAATTTTCTTCCATCTCCTGCCACAGGCCTGCTTCCAGGTTAAGGTGCTCCCCTTTCCCCTCAACTCCCCGCACAACTACTCCCTGACTCTGACCCCTTTTCTGCAGAAGACCCTTACCGTATATGAAAGGGGAATAGCTTTGAACAAAGTCATGCTCATTTAAAACAGTTTTTATCTCTTCTCTATTACGGGTGCTATCAAAAGGATGGGTTATAATCAAATGTGGATTAAGAGAGAGCAGCCGGGAAGTTATTTCAGTATGGAACCCGTTCATTACCGCAAGTGAAACTACCAGGGAAGCCACTCCCAGCATTACCCCGCCTACGGATATGATAACCATCACGCCCCATATTCCCCGGCTCCAAACCTTCCTGAAATATGCCCAGGCCATTTTCAGGCTAAAAAGCATTCTTTCAGCCTCTGTCTTGGGAATTAACAGGTTTAAGCATGGGAAAAAGTATAACTTCTCTGATGGACTCGGCGCCGGTCAAGGCCATGGTAAGACGGTCTACCCCGATTCCCAAGCCGGAAGCGGGAGGCATTCCGTACTCAAGGGCTTCCAGAAAATCCAGATCAATGTCGGAACCTTCTTCTTCAGCCTGTTTTTCAAATATCTCTCTCTGCACTCCGGGATCATTCTGTTCACTGTAGGCATTTCCCAGCTCCATCCCTTTAATAAAAATTTCAAACCTCTGGGCTACAAGAGGATTGCGTGGAGATTTTTTAGCAAGAGGGGAGGCTGAAGCAGGATAACCGCTGACTATAGTAGGACTTAACAGCTTATCTTCCACATAATGAGAAAATATCCTGTCCAGCAGTTTTTCAGCTGAATCTTTCCCGGGAGGTATTTTAAGGATATCGGCCGCCTCTTTTATTTTTTCATAATCCATTTCCGGAGAGAAATCATGGCCGGTATGACTTGTTAAAAGCTCCCAGTAGTCAGCCTGCTTCCACTCCTTTAAAATTTCCGGGGGGACAGAATACCCCATTTTTTTCATTTTTTCCGCTACTGAAACTATTATTTCTTTAGCAATTTTTTTCATAAAGTTATAATCAGTATAAGCGGCATAAATTTCGGCCATTGTAAATTCAGGGTTATGCATAGCGGAGAGGCCTTCGTTACGGAAGTTATTACCTATTTCAAAAACCCTGTCCCACCCCCCTACAAGCAACCTTTTAAGATAAAGCTCCGGGGCAATCCTCATATATAAATGGGTATGGTACACGTTATGCAGGGTCTTAAACGGCTTGGCTGCGGCACCGCCCGCAACCTCCTGAAGCACCGGGGTCTGTACTTCTATGAAATTTCTTTCAGTTAAAAATTCTCTTATTCCTTCAATAATAAAAGAGCGGGCCCTTAAAATATCAGAGGATTCCGGATTTACAAGTATATCTAAATATCTTTTCCGGTACCTGGTTTCAACATCACGGAGACGATGCCATTTTTCAGGCAGGGGGCGGAGTGACTTGGTTAAAAAGACAAAATCCTGCGCCATTACTGTTTTTTCACCGGTACGGGTTAAAAAAAGTTCCCCTTCAGCTCCTATAAAATCACCGATATCAATATCCTTGAAAAGCCTGTATTTTTCTTCACCCAGTTTATCCAGAGACATAAAAAGCTGAATTTGTCCCGCGGAATCTTTAATATGGGCAAAAGAGCTTTTTCCCATAACCCTCTTGCTTACCAGGCGGCCTGACACCCGGACCTTTTCTCCCTCGATCATATTAAGAGCCCGGCTGCTACTTATCCTGGGCTGAAAGCTGTGAGGATAAGGTTCCACCCCTTCTCTCTTAAGTTTTTTCAGCTTTTCCTTTCTTATTTCTCTCTGATCCTGTTTTTTTTTCATAGGTTATATTTTTACTTATTATTTAAATTTTATCAAACTGCGTCTTTTTTACCTCCCGTGAGCCAGGACCAGGGCCGCAACCCTGGCGGCAAAAGCTTTTTTAAGAGCTTTTGCCGCCGCCTGCATAGTTGCCCCCGTAGTGGATACATCATCAATTAAAAGTATGCTCCTCCGGCCTACTTTTTTCTTATCCGCCCGGAAAGCATCTTTAAGATTAAGAAACCTTTCTTCTCTATCTTTTGTATACTGAGGAGCGGTATTTTTTACTCTCCATAAAGCCCGGGGTGCAAATTTGATTCCTGCCGCACGGGAAAGATGGCGCCCCAAGTGCTCGGTCTGATTAAACCCTCTTTCTCTTAATTTTATGCGGTGAAGAGGGACCGGTATAATTAAGTTGGGATAAATGCGGTTTCGGAATGCTTCCTCCAGCAGCCCGTTCATATACCCGGCAAGAATTTTATTTAAGTATAGTGAACGTTTATATTTAAATTTTTTTATTATATCTTTAACGGGAGACTCATAATAAAACGCAGTATAAAATTCATCTATATGGGATTTTTTCCCCCTGCAGACGGAACAGAAAGGCAGAGACTTATCCCCCGGCCGGCCGCAGAAACAGCATCCCCCCGCATTTACAGGTGAAACCTCTGAAATACATTCGGGACATAGCCCGTTAGGGGATGAAAACCCCGGATATTTGCCGCAGGACGGACAGCTTACCGGAAAAAAAATATTTAAGAGGATATTTTTTATCAACACTGCTTTAAAAAGTTATGGCAACTTCCCCCTGAAAATGAAACCCGGCGTAACTGTTTGCAAATCTTTCAACATTGTGAACGTACTGCACTCCGAAACCGAAAGACCCCCTCATATTAGCCGCCACGTCCAGCTGACCTGTCCCTTTTAGAGAGTAACTGTTGGTGTTGGTCCTGTATATATCCAGCTGGCTTCTTGAAAATTCGGTCTCAAGATCCGCGTTAAGCCTTAAACGGTTACCTGCTGCCACATCCCCTATGAGAGGAATATTTACTATATCCGGAAGATCAATTACCGCCCGGAAACTAAGGCTGGGAGAAAGCACACGTTTATCACTGCGCAGGACTTGGGGATAAGTTATCCTCTCTTGCCTGGAATGGCTGATGCGGGCAATAAGGTCCCAGTATCTTTTAAGCTCCATTTTAAGCTGCCCGCTGTAACTCTGTCTTTCCTCCCTGGAATCCCACCTCTGAAGCCTTAGGTCCGTAGTCTCGGAATTTTCAAAACTGTAATCAAGCATGGCCTCATATTTTCTAAAAAGCCTGAACCGGGAATTAAGTCTGTACCTGTTTTTTATATCTTCAGAAACTCCGTGCAGGGATTCATCTCTTTTTTCCCCTTCGGTAAAGGAAAAGTCTTTTTCCTGCTCCCTGCTGTATTCTCCGCTGATATCCACCTCTCTCAGGGCCGAACCTGTAAGCGGCATTTTTGGAATGCGGCCTAAATCCGCCCTGATATCCGGCCAGGTGAAAGAATCCTTTTCATATACGGTATCATCCCGGAAGCGGGAAGAAAAAACACTGCGGTATCGGTTCCTCATTCTCATATCACCTAAAGCTTTTAAAAAATCTCCCTCTAAACTCATAAAATCAAGTGGCCGCCAGTCGGCAGAGTATCTGCGTGTATCAATTTTTGTGGCCGAATCCACTCCGTCCTCTTCTATTTCCCTGTTCCAGTTAAACTTATCAAAAACCCCCCGGCCGCTCTCCAGCTGTCTGTATGTTTCACCCTTTTCATACCTGTAGTTTATATCAAGCTCCAGGGTCTCAAGGGGGTCAAACCCCGGTATTATATGCCTAACTCCCAAACGAAGGCTGCTGTTAATGTCAAAATTCCGGTCAACATCCTTTGTCTCCTCAAAATCGGGAGGCCCCTGGTCATGTGAAAAATTATAATTTTCTATTGTATCTATACTGTAGGAAACTCCCGGCCTCAGCCAGCTGGCCAGGGTAAGGTTTGATATTAAATCAATCTTCTGTCTCCTGGACCAGGGCCAGGTTTTTTCTTCCCCGGAGTAAGTTCCGGAATAAAACTCCCAGCTCCTGTCTTTTATGTTTTTGCTGAAAGAAGGCCTAAGGTCAAGAATGCCGAACATATCAAAAGTTCCTCTCCCCGAAAAATCATAAGTGGTCTCCTTCCAGTCCTCCTCCCCGCCCTCGGGTTGTCTCACTTTTATTTTATCATCCCAAGATATATCAGCTAAGGTTCTTCTGGCACTTCCCCTTAAGGAGCGGGGAACTATAAATATGTCTACAGGGGGAGAGTAGGAAAAATTTCCCCTCAGGGTCTCTCTGGATTCTATTCTGCCCGAGAAATCAGATCTTTCTAAGCTGCGGGAATAGAGACTTGATATATCAGGCACTCCCCTTATTTTCAGGTCAGCCTCAATCCTGCCGTCTTTTTTAGTAACCTTTCCTTCATCTCTGGCGCTTATATAGGGATTAGTATCCTCATCCTTAATCCGGTCGGCAGGTGTAACCGTTTCGCTTTCACTGTAATTTCCACGTACTGGCAGAAAAGGAAAAAGAACCAGGCTGGCATTTGCCGAATACGAGGTGAATTCCTGATTCCGCGGGGGCTCGGTAATGGTCTGAAAATCTTCAGTTACATTTTCATACGAAGCTCCGTATTCCAGTATACCCGGAACGGAGGAAGTTAAATCAAAACGGCGGGCATTTCCTATCTGTTTTTGAGGTTCGGAAAGATGGATGACATTAACCCATACTTTTCCTTCCGCAGCAGAAGGAGTTACAATTCCCAGCTTTATTTGGCTAATATTTGAAATGGACGGTTCCCCCTGCCTCTGCATATCAGCAAGGCTATCCTCTGACAGGGATATACTGAATTTCTGCCATCCGGTGAAATTCAGGTTATACTCTTTCCTATAAAAATTATCCCCGGCCCCGAATTCTATAAAGAACCTCTCACCCGGGCCGGAATTCGAACCATTTAAAAGGAAGTTTAATTTCTTATGCCTGGAAAGATCCAGGGCACCGGGAAAATTAATATAGGCATAGGCAGAAGTTGAGGTAATAAGGTTATATGAAAGCTCTAATGCCCCCTCCCTTATATCATCTCTTCCCCCCACCTTTTCGTATATCTCCTCATATATATCCAGATCCTCAGGTGAATCATATTCGGGATTATCAAAGTTATTTACATCCAGCACCCTGAAAAACTCCCCGGACGCTATATCAACTTCAGTTCCGCTATCCCAATAATTTCCTGTAGCTTCAAGGCGGGACAGGTAAAACCTGCCAATATTTCTTGAAGGCTGCTTATTTCTTATAGTAAGGCGCACATGCTTTACAAACCTTAAATCCTCTTTCATTGCCTCACTTATTTCAAACTCCAGCCTCCTCCAGTTTGAGACCGAAACCCCTGAAGTTGAAAAATTCACCCTGCCTTCAGCAGTATCCAGGGCACCGTCCCTGTCCAGATCGTTGGTATCAATACGCCCGTTATTGGCCCCGATAACAAATACGCCTCCTCCGGAATGGTGGTAATTCCATCCCTCCTCTCTTGTTACCGGAGCTGTCCCCGGGTAAATATACTCCCATCCTTCAATCCTGCTATCTTCTATATCCAGAGGAGGGGGCTTTACAGTGCCGCTGCCGTCAGCATCTTCGGATATAACCCCTAAATCTATATCCAGTTCCGCATTTGAAATATTTCCCTTAAAATAAAAATGGATCTTATCCATTTCACTTAAGTCAATTCCGGTAGCAGAAATGGGGTTTACAATGGAGACTTCCGTTTCTGAAGGCCAGTTGCTGTCGGAACCGGGCAGATCATAATCAACCTCCATTATTCGTATTCTTTCATCTTCTCTTGAAGGCACATCAGGATTTAAGTCACTTAAATATTTATCGTCATCCTCCTTAAGGTTTATCCAGGAAGGGCTGGCCACATTTTTGGTAGGAGTTGCAGAAATCTGCCATTCATCTTTTCTAAGGGAAATACTACGGCGGCGGCGGATGCCGTCCATATCGTCTATCATAGCCTTCCCTATGGTATTAGGGTTCATTTGACTCCGGGCGACCTCCCCGCTTATCCTGCTGGGAAAAGGATTAAATTTCCCTTCAGGCAGGGTTAAATCAAAGTTTCCCCCCAGCACAAGGGCGCTTTGAGGAGTCTGTCCAACCCGAGGTATTTCATTTTCCGAAGCCGCA
>PWQF01000168.1 GCA_003556865.1 Elusimicrobiota bacterium
TTCCTTCCGAGGTATAAAGCCACCCGTTACGTCCGTGGCGGGTGGGTATGACGCAGTCAAACATATCCGCTCCGGCTTCTACAGCATGCACTATATCCGACGGGTCCCCTATTCCCATAACGTACCTGGGTTTCTCTTCCGGAAAAAGGGGAAGAAAGGAGTCCATTGTTTTATGGACCTGCCGGCGCGGCTCGCCCACGCTTACCCCTCCAAGGGCATATCCGTCAAAATCCATTTTTAAAAGTTCCTTAATACATTCTTCCCTCAGGTCCTTAAACCTTCCCCCCTGTGAAATTCCGAAAAGCATCTGGGGTAATCCGGTAGTAATAGAATTCCCTTTAAGCTCCCTGAACTTTTCAAGGCTTTTTTGGGCCCATAAGAGAGTGCGTTCCACAGAATCCCCGGCCTCCTGCCGGGTATGCGGGAAAGCTATGCACTCATCCAGGGCCATTATTATATCCCCCCCTATCACGCTCTGGGAATGAATTGCTTTTTCAGGAGAAAGAAAAATCTTTTTTCCGTCAAGGGGGGAACGGAAATGAACACCCCCGGAGGATATGGTTGAAATAGAGGAGAGACTAAAGACCTGATAGCCCCCTGAATCAGTAAGAATGGGGCCCTCCCAGCCCATAAACCTGTGAATGCCCCCTGCCTCCCTTACTATCTCTATTCCGGGAGTTATAATAAGATGAAAGTTGTTTGCAAGCACTACCCGGCAGCCAGTGCTGCCGACCATTTCCGGGGTAAGAGCTTTTACCGCGCCGCGGGTTCCAACCACCATAAAAGCAGGTGTGGGAAAAGTGCCGTGCGCTGTCTTTACCTCCCCGGCCCGGGCCCGGTTTTCTTTTGATTTAGCCTTAATAGTAAAGTTATTTTTCATTTTCCCCGTCAATCATAAGCATAGCGTCGCCGTATGAAAGAAACCTGTAATCATTCTTAAGGGCTCTCTTGTATATCTCTTCCAGCGCCTTTAACCCTTCTCCACCTATCTTTTCCCCTATATATGCTCCCACCAGGTTTATCAGAGGTGTGCCCGGAAGATGAAAATTGGTTAAAAACATCCCCCTGTTTTTAAACCGGTAACCGGGTTTTATATAAAGAGAAGTTTCTCCCTCCGAGGCCTGTACGGAACCATTTTCTATCCTGCAGCTTTCCAGGGTTCTCATTACTGTGGTGCCGCATATAAGAACTCTTTCCGCATCACCTATAATCCGGGCGGAAGCGGGGCTGAGAAGATATTTTTCAGGCGGCGGGCCGGCGCCGGGTCCGATAAAGGTTCCCGGCCCCACGTGCAGGGTGACCGGGGCTATTTTCACCCCTTTTCTTTTTAATTTTCCTATTAATTCCTTACTAAAATGAAGAGATGCCGTAGGCGAGGCCACGGAACCCGGGCGGAGGGAAAAAAAACTGCGGTAATCTGAACCGTCTTTTAAATCGGTCTCTCTCCTGGAAGCTATATACGGGGGGAGGGGAATATAACCGTAGTTAAGTATATCAGCCGGCGTTTGAAGAATAAATTTTCCGTTTTTTTTCTTCTTCTTTATATTAACAGAGGTTTTTTTTCCGGATGGGGATATGATATCCACCTCCTCCCCTTCCTTAAGCCTGGAGGCGGGTTTTCCCAGGCCCTCCCAGAACCCCCCGTCTTTACGGACAAGTAAAAACTCTGTTTTTCCGCCGCTTTTTCTTTTTCCCTTAAGCTTGGCATTTATTACAGAGGAATCATTTACCGCCAGAGCATCGCAGGGCTTCATATACCTGCAGATATCCTTAAATATCACTTCTTCTATTTTAAGCGAGGGAAGGTAAACCACCATAAGTTTTGAAGAATGGCGCGGGCGGGCGGGCCTGAGTGCTATCTTATTCGGATCTATTCTTATATTCATTTAATACGTAGAGTAAAGGGTATTAGGAACTACACCTGAATATTCCATTTCCCGGACCGCAATTTAACACCTCACTATTAAATTTCCTGCAGCACAGTATCAGTAAGACCATTTTCTAATTTCTGTGCCCGGCATATAAAAAGTAAGAATTTCCCTGTAATTTTTTCCTTTCAAGGCCATCCCCCGGGCTCCCCACTGGCACATTCCCACCCCGTGACCCCAGCCTCTCCCGGAAAAGAAGAACGAGGAGCCCCGGGTTGAAACAGCAAAAAGGGCGCTTTTAAGTTTATTTGGCCCCACCGCCATCCTTAACCTGTGGCCGGTAGACTTGATCTCCCCCCCGGGATGAATTAAGAAAATCCGGCCGGCCCTGCCGGAACCGGTCCTGGCGGGGGTTTTAATACCGGTTACCGAACTTATATTTAAACCCGTTGAGCCCAGGGCACGGGCCATCTCCCGGTTATTAAGTTCCAGTTCCCAGAAAGAGCGGGGAGAATCCGCACAATAAGTGCACCTTACTCCCTTTAGATAATTTATTTTTGAACCCCATACATCTTTTATATTTTCTGTATGGCCCCCGCAGGATGAATGAAAATAAGCGCGGCCGGGGCGGCCATTATATACCAGTATTTCACCCCGGGTCTCCTCTACCGCACGGCTGGTATTTTCGCTTTCCGCTTCAACCCCCCCGTATACCTGGGAAAAAATATCAGCGCTTAAATCATACCCGCGCTCGGAATATTTCCCTAAATTATTTAAGGCATAAGTCCTGGAAGCCACCGCCTGGGCCTTAAGCGATTCAATAGGCCAGGCCGGGGAAACCTCCATAGGCAGAACACCCTTAAGATAGCCCTCCAAGTCCAGGCGGTTAACCGCTGCCAGAAGGCCTTCCCTGTTTATTATTATAACCGACCCCCTGTATCTTCTGCCGTTTATTCTTAAATAATTTATATTATCGGCAGGGGATATTATTATTTCAGGCCCGGCCGGCAGCTCCCTTCCTATTAATATGCCGGAAGAAGAAGGAGTGAGAACAAAATTTTTTTCAGCAGGCAGGTTTTCAGTTAAATTCCGGGATGGATCTTTTATTTTTATGGGGCTGCTGCATTTAAGATGTATTCTGCTCTCACCCCTTAAAAAGCCTACGCTCAGTTGTTCAGAGGGAAGCCTCCTCCCCGCAGAAAAGAGAGCGGGGGAAACTAAAAAAAGTAAAAGACCGGTTAAAGCGGCTTTAAAAAATAATAATTTCATTTATTAGGTTTTTTATTTAAAAAGCCCGGCGGCAGCTGGAATTATTTCTTCCCATTCTTCTGTTTCAAGATCCCGGAGAGGGATAAAGGAATAACTTTTTTTAAATCCTTTTTTTGAAATTGAAGCTCCCCCTGCCGGTGAAGTCCACCTGAACGGTGAAGATGCCAGAAATTCTCTTAAAGACGGGTCAGGGCTTAAAACCGACAGAAGAGGTCCTAATGCGGAGCTGAGATATTCCATATCAGCATAATAGGCAGATGAGTAATTAGATGGAATATGATTTTTTATTTTTTTCCACTGGCTGCTTTGGGAAAAAGTCTCTTCTGAATGGGGTGTTAAAGAAGCCGTCCGTTTAAAAAGTTCCCTGGAAGAGGCAATCATAATAAAATTGTTTCTTTTAAATTTTCTCTCACCCACACTTATATCCATTGATGTAAAAAATAGGGGCAGACGGGCATAATGATAGCTTATCTCTTCTGTTTCCCGGTGCCGGAAAGAAATATCCAGGGCAGATGAGAGGAACTGAATGCTTTGCTCATAAGCTTTGCTGCCGGCGGACCGTATAAATAAAACTATTCCCGGAACGACCTCACCCCTTCTGGGGGAAGAAAAGAGGGCCGCTGAGATTTCACCTTCTAATTCAGAAGCAAGTCCAAGGGCATCTTCTGAAAGCTTCCTGCTTATTATATTTCGTTCCGTCAGCATTTGAACTGCGGCTTCTAAATCGGCATCAACAGCGGCCTGCATAAAAGCGGGCCTGGAGGGCATAATCTCAAGAGAATCAGGCCTCCCCTGCTTACCGCTGCCCTGGCGGGGCATATAAGAGTGAAGCTTAAGCCCCTTATCCGCATATATATTATGTAAAGCGGAGCGGGATGGTAAAAGCTGAATAAACCTCAGTGCGGGGGGAAGGTTTTCACCAAGGGCCCTGAATAAATTTTCCCCGGCAGAAAAAAAGTAACCGTCACTTCTCCGGGCCATTTTACCCTCCACCCAGGGATAAACAGAGTTAAAGTTGCGCACCCTCCCTTTTTCTCTCTTAAGGTCAATTGCCTTTTTTACAAGATCAGGGGAATTAGAGGCAAAGAAAAGCCCCTCTCCCAGTGCGTATACCCCACCGGAAGAGTAGGGTCTCAGAACTATTCCCCGGTGTTCTTCAAAACCTGAATCCTCACCCTTTAAATAACTGTAAAGGCGGCTTTTAATTCCTGCCGTATCTCTTACGGAAGCAATGATAAGATAGGATATTTCCCCGCCGGGCCCCATATAAACAGATACCAGGCCTTCAGGCCCGAGAAGGCCCCTGATAATATTTTCAGCCACTGGATGAGGCTCTTTAAATCCCCCGTTTGCGGCAAGGGCGGCGTAAAAATTGCTCTCTTTTAAATCCCGGTATTTAGAAGCCGGATCTCTTATACCCAGCAGGGCCGACAGGGGCCGGGCAGAGCCGTCCCGGGCAGGAACAAATGTAAGAAGGCTTTACCCTCTTATCTCAGGGATACTGAACCTGTAAATAATACCCCATATCAATACTGCGCAGAGCAGAAAAATACCGGCAGCTCTTAGGGTTCTTTTAGTACTTTTTTTCATCATTATAAACATAATATCAACCCGAACCGGAACTCATTTTAACTTTCCAGCTTCTTTATCAGTTCCGGCACCACTTCAAAAAGGTCTCCTACTATACCGTAGCTGGCTATATCAAAAATAGGAGCGTTTTCGTCCCTGTTTATTGCAATTATGGTATCGGAGGAATTCATTCCGACCTGGTGCTGTATGGCCCCGGAAATTCCGACAGCCACGTATATTTTAGGGGCTACAGTCCTTCCGGTCTGACCTACCTGATGGGAATAAGGTATCCATCCGGCGTCTACCGCCGCCCTGGATGAGCCCACAGCCCCGCCCAGGGCCCGGGCCAGATCTTCTATAAGCTTAAAGTTTTCCGATTTACCAAGCCCCCGGCCCCCGGAAACAATAATATCGGCATCAGCCAGGTTTACTTTCTGGGTTTCATCTTTTATAAATTCCACTATCTTTGAATCCGAGATAAATTTTCCGGTATATTTATCCTCTATCACCTCTCCTTCCCTCTGGCTGTCGGGGGGGGAAGGCTTAAAGACCTTATGGCGCACGGTAGCCATCTGGGGGCGGTGGTGTTCTGAAAGAATGGTGGCCATTATATTCCCTCCGAAAGCGGGACGGGTCTGGTAAAGGAGCCCGCTTTGGGGGTCAATATCAATCTCGGTGCAGTCTGCCGTAAGTCCCGTGGGTATACGGGCGGCGACACGAGAGGCAAAAGCCCGGCCGATGGTGGTGGCCCCCATAAGGACAGTTTCAGGCTTATACTTTTCTATAAGATAACAGATAGCATCCGTATAGGGCCGGTCCAGAAAATCTTTTAATGCCGGGTCTTCCATAACATAAACCATATCGGCTCCGGCCTCTATAAGAATTGAAGCCTTATCTTTTATATCCTGCCCCAGAAGAACCGCTCCCAGGCGGCAGCCTCTTTTTTGGGCCAGCTCCCTCCCTTTACCTAAAAGCTCCAGCCCCACTTCTTCTATATTCCCTTCCTTCTGTTCCGCGAAAACCCATATATCCCTGTAATCTTTAAGGGGGACGGAAGCTTTTTTCTCTTCTTTCTTTATTTCAATTGCCTCAAAAGGGCATTCCGGTTCGCAGGCGCCGCAAAGGTTGCATCCGGGCCCTATAACCGCAATTGTTTTAAACCGGGGATGGGGCTGGCCTGTTTCCTGCCTGGATTTTATATCTATAACATCAAAAGGGCAGGCATTAACGCACTTTGAACAACCGGAACATTTATCTGCAATTATTTTTATACCCATTATACTATTTTATTTTCCTTTAAACTTTCCGCCAGCTTCGCTGCTGTTTCTGCAGCTTCCCCCCTGAATATTATACCCTTCTCTCTTTTAGGAGGAGCAAATATCTTATCCACCCAGGTAGGGGAACCCATCTGGCCTATCCTGTCAAGTTCGCAGGCAATATCAGCGGCGTTCCATTTTTCTATTTCAGCCTTTCGGGCATTCATCTTTCCCCTCAGCGAGGGTATACGGGGCTGATTAATCTCCTTGACCACTGTAATAAGCGCCGGAAGAGGCAGGTCTATAACATGATAGCCTCCCTCCATCAACCTGTGAACCCGTATTTTTTCCGGCTCAATTTTTTCAATCCTGCGCACATAAGTTACGCAGGGGATACCCATTATCTCAGCTATGCCGGGCCCTACCTGCGCGGTATCTCCGTCTATTGCCTGCTTTCCGCATATAATAAGGTCCACTTTCCCTATCTTTTTAATCCCCCGGGCAAGGGTATAAGCAGTAGCCAGAGTATCGGAACCGGCAAAGTTCCTGTCGGTAAGAAGCACTGCCCTGTCTGCCCCCAGAGAGACTGCTTCCCTCAGGGCGCTTTCCGCCTGGGGCGGACCCATTGAAAGAGCGGTAACCTCCCCGTCCAGTTTTTCTTTTATCCTTACACCCTCCTCCAGGGCATAGGTGTCAAAAGGGTTCATAATGGATTCAACACCTTCCCTTATAAGGGTATTGGTATCCGGATTTATTTTAACCTCGGTTGTGTCGGGAACCTGTTTTATGCAGACTGCTATATCCATACTATTTCTTCTTTTTAGCTTCTTTTATAACTTCAAGTCCTATGACATCCCGCTGTATCTGGTTTGTTCCCTCGTATATCTGGGTTATTTTTGCATCCCTCATAAATTTTTCTGCGGGATATTCCTTAATATACCCGTATCCCCCGAAAAGCTGAACGGCATCGGTAGTGACTTCCATTGCCATATCAGAGGCATACAGTTTGGCCATTGCGCTCAGTTTTGAAAGGTTCTTCTTCCCGGCGTCAACTTCCGAAGCTGCCCTGTATACAAGCGACCTGGCCGCTTCAATTTTGGTAGCCATATCGGCTATCATATGACGGACTGCCTGGAAAGAAGAGACCGGCTGGCCGAACTGAATTCTTCCCTTAGCATATTCAACAGCTTCATCCAGGGCCCCCTGGGCTGTCCCCACTGCCTGGGCTCCTATTCCCGGCCGGGAACTGTCAAAGGTTTTCATAGCAACTATAAACCCCATACCCTCTCTTCTTATTATATTTTCAGCAGGAACGCGGCAGTTATCAAATATAAGCTCCCGTGTGACCGAAGCCCTTATTCCCATTTTATCTTCTTTTTTTCCGAACTCAAACCCCTCTCTTCCTTTTTCCACTATAAAGACCGAGGCTCCCCTTGCCCCCTTATTTTTATCGGTCATTGCCAGGATAGAATAAGTTTCAGCCTCTCCCCCGTTGGTAATAAATATTTTATTTCCGTTAAGGATATAGCTGTCCCCGTCTTTAACTGCCGTTGTTTCCAGCGCGCCGGCATCGGAACCGGCATTGGGTTCGGTAAGTCCGAAGGCAGCCAGCTTTTCGCCTGAAGCTATTGCAGGAAGGTATTTCTTCTTCTGTTC
>PWQF01000010.1 GCA_003556865.1 Elusimicrobiota bacterium
AAGAGTATAATGTAAGATCAAGGGCGGAAGATAAGGCCGGCAATATACAGGTGGAAATATCTTCCAGGACTTTTATTTATGATTTTGAACCCCCTTCTTCCGTGGTGACCCAGCCTTCAGGCGCTGTTTTCAAACAGGAAGTGACTCAGATAACGGGAACGGCTGACGATGATATTGCCGGGGGAGGTTCGGGCATAAGAAGGGTAAGGCTTTTAGTGGAGAATGTTACCGACGGGCAATACTGGCACGGAGGTGCCCTGGGTTGGGACTCGGATCTTCCCGAACCCTGGCCGCTTGCTTCCGGGGCTGAATCCTGGAGTTATGCAATAGCAGATACTGCTTTCAGTTCCGGACGCCAGTACAGCTTAAGGGTAAAAGCAGAGGATAATGCAGGGAATATTGAAGAAGGCCAGTCCGGTCTCTTTTATTACGACAAGGAGCCTCCCCATACCGAAATAACGTATCCTTCAGATGAATTTTACAGGGAGCTTAATATAATAGAAGGAATCTCCTATGACCTGCCTTCTTCTCCTCTTTACCATTCGGGAGTGGAAAGCATAGGGTTAAAGATATCTGATGTTACCGCTTCTCCCGCTGAACACTGGACCGGTTCGGCCTGGTCAACCTATTCTGCAGTTTTTGTGCCGGTTTCTATGGAAGCTGACGGAAGCTGGGAATATGATACAGTAATTGCGGGCCTGGAATGGAAAGACGGCCATACTTATGAGCTGGTTTCAAAGGGAGAAGACAGCGCAGGAAATATTGAGGTTTCGCTAAGCACTTTTTCTTTTACATTTGTTACCACTGCCCCTGAAGTGGAAATCACACGGCCTGCCCACGGTGATCTTCTTAATATTTTAAGCCAGATAAGGGGAACTGCAGCGGCGGAGTTTACGGATGTGGATAATGTAAAGTTAAGGATTCAGGACCGCACCCAGGAGCCTTATCTTTATTACGACGGTTCGGAATGGACAACTGATTCAGGTGTCTTAGTTCCCGCCACAGGGGGCGGCAGCAAATCAATTAACTGGTATTATGATATGGTTTCCGAACAGGTCTGGACCGACGGACACGGTTACCGCATAACTCCTATCGCCGAGGATGCCATAGGCAATATAAGGACAGGGAGCCATATATCTTTCACTTATGATACTACTCCCCCTGAATCAGAAATAGTTTCCCCTTCAGATGAGAGCCACCATAACCGTCTTTCTCTTATTTCAGGAACTTCTTCCGATGAAACTGCCGGAGTGGAAAGAGTTGATTTAAGGATTTACGATATTGATGCAGGAAACTACTGGGACGGCAATACCTGGCTTGGTGATGAAGATGACTGGCTCCCGGCATCCGGGACCCCCAACTGGAATTTTGATTCCTCGGAAGTTAACTGGGTTGACGGTCACAGTTACCTGATACAGTCCCGGGCAACAGACCGGGCCACCGATGTTTTTGGAGAAGATCCCAATATAGAGGAAGTGGAAGAGGATGAGGGGATTATAATTATAAACGATGAAACTCATCCGGTTTCTGAAATAACGGTTCCCCAGCAGGGAGAGATAAGGAGTACTCTTGCGGAAATAATCGGGACTGCTTCTGATGATGAACCGGGCGAACTGACCGGGGTGGAAGTTAAGATTTTCAGGTCGGTTATAGGCGGTTACTGGAATGAAGAAGAAGGGGATTGGGATATGGAAGCGCAGGAATACTGGAACCAGGCTCTTTCAGAAGACGCATTCCAGAACTGGAGCTGGGATTCAGAGGGAATATGGGAGCACGGTCTCAACTATCAGATTACTGCCCGGGCAGAGGACCGTGCGGGAAACCAGGAGGAGAGTCCGGTAACAGTAAGCTTTACCTATAATACAGGCGAACCTGTTTCGTATATCTCGGTTCCTGAACATGCCATAACCACAAATACCCTGAGCAGGGTAAGCGGTACTGCTGAAAGCGCCCTGGCCGGAGGGGATATAAGCAGGGTGAGGGTGCTTATAGAAAGGGATGACGGCCTCTACTGGAACTGGGTGGGCGGATTTACCGAATCACAGGTATGGGGGGTATGCGACGGAACGGTGGATTGGGACCTTGATGTTTCCGGGGTTAACTGGGAAACCGACCGCAACTATATAATACATTCCCAGGCCCGTGACGATTCACTACCCTATAATACCGAAAGTATGGGTCAGCCGGGAGATACTAATGCCCATGAAATAACCTTTGACGATACGGGTCCGGAAACCTATGTTGAATATCCTGATGACGGGGGACATTATACCCCTTCAGCCCTTGGAAATACGGTTGAGGGTTCCGCCCAGGACCAGACAAGCAGTGTTGAAAAAGTGGAAATAAGCATAGAAGAAGTAAAGACCGGTAACTATTTTCTTCCCGGGCTGGGATTTATAGATACAGGCGGGGAGGAAGAGTGGGTTGAAACCGAACTTCAGCAGCAGGCTCCCCAGACCGGATGGGAATATTATGATGACGCTTTTACAGGCGGGGACGGCTGGAGGGAAAGCGCTTACCGGATAAGCAGCAGGGGGTGGGATAATATCGGAAATATGTCTGAAGCCGCCGAAGTATTTACAGTGGTTGTTGATACCACCCCACCCTCCACATATATAGAAAGGCCGCTTCACGGCGGGGTATATGAGGATGACGGACTGGCAAGGCTCAGGGGATCTGCCCAGGATAGCGACCCGGGCCAGCTGGATAGGGTTGAAATAAGCATAAATATAAGAGACTACAAAGGCAGCAATGACTATTACTGGGACGGATCAACCTGGACGGATACCGGTCCCCAGTATATAGATACTTCCGGTTCGCCGGATAACTGGTATTATGATATGGATCCCCAGGACTGGATAACGGGTATGTTTTACAGGGTAAGGACCAGGGCCTACGATAAGGCCGGCAATGTTGAGGAGGTTACCGAATTTAACGAGTTTTCAATAGTTCTTGAAGCTGAATCTTTCCTGGTAACGGGTGTGGGAAATAACCAGACAGCAGGGACTCCCCAGACAGTAACGGTAGAAGCCCTTGACCGTTACGGGGAAAGAGCCCTTACCTTTGAGGGGACTGTCAGGTTTGTTACAAAGGATGAAAGCGATATATTTGACATCTCCCAGGCCCGGTGGGCGGAATCCCTCTTCTCCGGGGGGAATGAAAGAAGTTTTACCGAAGAGGACGAGGGGATAAAAGAGTTTGAGAACATATTCCGTTTCAGGACAGCTTCAACCGATGAGAATGATACCAAGTTCCTGGGGGTTTATTATACGGAAGATCCGGGTGTGAGGGGGCTGCAGAGCAATATTGCCGTTAACCCCGCTACTCCTGACCGTCTTCAGATTATTTATCCCGGGGAAACCCACCGTCCCGGCACCACCGCCGGAAAGGAAGGCCCCCGCACTTCTTATCCGGCCGGAGGCTCTTTTAACGTTACTGTAAATATAACCGACCAGTACTGGAATGTTACCGGGGCATCAGCTCTTGTAAATGTGGAATCCACTGATGATAATGCCGATGACCCCGGAGAGGTTTTTATAGAAGGGCCATCACAAGTGGGACTTGTGCTGGTAACGGCGGGTGAACATCACGTTACTGCCGCTGCTGCCGATTATGATAATTTTCCTGCCGGTCACGATTACAACCACCCGCTGGAGATTTATCCCGATATTGCCCAGAGGTTACAGATAATTTTTCCCGGAGAAGAGGCTGCTCCCGGGACCGGTACGGGAAAAACAGGGTCACCGCAGGCGCAGCCCTCAAACAGCCCTTTTACCTTAACCGTAAATGCGGTGGATAACTTCTATAACGTTAATCCGGAGGCGGAAGTGGAAGTTTATGTCAGTCATAGCGATACTTCAGAATACTCTTCCGCTTTTTCTACCAGAACTCTCAGTGAAGGCACAGCCGAAGTTGAGCTGAACCTTATAATAGCCGGAATTAATACCATATGGGTTGAAGATACGGCTGAAGAGGACCGGCTTAGCAGCGGGTCAGGTGAAATAGAGATAAGTTACGGGGAAGGAATGAATCTGCAGGTTATAGTTCCCGGGCAGGAAGCGGCTCCGGGAACTGTTTCAGGTAAGAGCGGTTCACCCCAGGAGCAGACGGCAGGTAAAGAGTTTCAGGTAAGGGTAAACCTTACAGACCAGTGGTGGAACGTAAAGACCGATTCATCGGCTTATGTGACTGTTTCCGGCGCAGATGTTTACGGTTCCCCCTCACCTGCAAGTCCCAGTTCCAGGCAGGTAGAGGGGTTCCGGGATTTTAATATTAATTTTAGGACCGCCTGGCAGGATTCTTCACAGGCCTCCTGGGCGGTAAGTTCTTCGGCTGAGGGGTGGGAAAATTATATCTCCTCGGAAATTCCGGTAAAACCTGCCGGGGCAGAAGCCCTTCAGGTACTTCTTCCCGGAGAATCTCCCCTTCCGGGTTCTGCAGCCGGTAAAGAAGGCGAAGCTGCAACCCAGGTTGCCGGCTCTTCATTTACCGTAACTGTAAGGGCCGTAGATGAGTTCTGGAATATACAGCCTTCATCCAATCCTGCCGTGGTAATAGAAGCCGATACAGACCATTACGAGGCGCAGGGAGAGCAGGGTCTCTCATCCGGTGAGCGGGATTTCTGGATTAACCTTAAGGATGCGGAACGCTCACCCTGGATAATAACGGCTTCGGTATCCGAAGGCGGCGATATTCATTCGGGCACATCAAGCCCGGTCCAAGTTGATGCGGGCGCTGCCCGGAAACTCCAGGTTCTTGCTCCCGGCGAAGTCTGGGACCCGGGAAGTGAAACCGGAAGAGAAGGCTTGCCGGACGAGCAGACTGCAGGTGAATCTTTTGAAATAAAGTTAAGAACTGTGGATGAGTTCTGGAACCGGAGCAATGCAATTGCCAATGTAAAACTTACTTCCAGCGATCCCAATGACGAGGTCCAGGAACTGGGTTTTACCGGTGAAGATACCATATCCCATATTTTTAAGACGGCAAACGATTCCTGGCAGATAACTGTATCCACAACCGATTCTCCCCATTACCCTCCCCATGCTACACAGGATATTTATGTTAATCCCGGGCCGGTTCAGAAACTGCTGGTGACGGTGCCTGGTGAAAGCCTGCTTGAAGGTTCTGTTTCCGGAAAGAGCGGAGAACCTGTTGCCCAGACGGCAGGAGTTCCTTTTAATATCAACGTTTATGCCGTGGATGAATTCTGGAACAGGACAGAGGCTGAACCGGAAGTGGGTATAACAACCGAGGATCCCCACGATACTCATCCCGTCTCCCGGTCCCTGACCGCAGGAGCAACCACTTTCAGCATAGATTTCCGCAGGGCCCATTCAACCTGGACCGTCAGCGCGGCTGCCTCGGGCATAGATAACTATGAGTCTTCCGGAATATTTACAAAACCCAATTCCCCCGTAAAACTTCAGATACTTGCTCCGGGAGAAAATCCGGACGGAGGTAATGTCGGAGAGGAAGGGGTAACGGGTGAAGCTGAAACGCAGAGGGCGGGTATTCCTTTTGAAGTGGAAGTAAGGGGAGTGGATGAATTCTGGAATATTAACCATCAGGCAGAGGCGCTGCCCAGCCTCACAAGTGATTACGGAGCTGATTATATAGAAATGGCTAAAGACCTTGAGAACGGTTCGGCCTTTTTTGAGGTAATACTTTCCCGGGCCAATACTACTTCCTATCTTACCGTTGAGGATTTAAACGAGCCCCTGCCTCTCCAGGGGCAGGAACACGGCGGTATTTACTGCCAGCCGGGTGAACCCCATTCCCTTATGGTTATTATGAACGGTGAAGAGCATACCCCGGCCATGAATTATGAAACGGGCGGAAAAACTTCCGAGCCGGATCCGGTTACAGCTGGGCAGGAGTTCAGTTTCGAGGTCTTATCCGTGGACAGCAATTTTAATATAACTCCAACTACTGCAGCGGTGATTATAGAAAGCAGTGACAACTATGCCCTGCTGCCTTCCACCGGGTCCCTTATATCCGGAGCAACAGAATTTACCCTGACCCTTAGAACAGCAAACCTCTACCAGAGCGTGACAGCACGGGAATACGGCAGCAGTTACAATCTTAATAGCGGCACTTCCACTGTTTATGTCAATCCTTCTTCTCCCCAGAAACTGCAGGTTCTTCTGCCCGGAGAAAAGGCTCTTCCCGGCTCCGAAACCGGCAAGGACCCTGAAAACCTTCCTCAGAACCTTACTGCCGGTGCAGAGGTTCCGGTAAGGGTTAAGGCAACTGATATATTCTGGAACGTGGTTGAGGTTGATGATAGTGTTACAATTAATACTACCGACAGTAACGCCCTTGTTGATGAAACTGAAAAAGCTCTTATTTCCGGGACTACAGATTTTTACCTTACCTTTAAAACTGCAAATATGTATAACCCTGAACGGGTTCTTTATTCAACCCAGACGGTTACGGTTTCAGCTGCCGGTTACGAGCCCTATACATCTTCTCAGGTGCAGGTAGACCCGGCGGCTCCAGCTCTTCTCCAGGTACTTCTGCCCGGACAGACTCATGACCCGGGAACCGAATCAGGGTTGCTGGGCCAGCCCCAGGAGCAGGTGGCAGGCTCCACTTTCACCGTAAGTGTAAACCTGGCCGACCAGTTTCATAATATAGTTGACCAGAGCGTAATGGCTGAGGTAACCACTTCCGATCCTTTTGAGCCTTCAACACCGCAGGAAAGGGAACTCCTCTCCGGCAGCAGGAATTTTGATATATATTTTCACAGGGCCGCTCTTAATACAGTGACCGCTTCTACGGATGAGAGCGGCATTGCTTCCGGTATTTCAGATGAGATAACAGTTAATCCGGACGTCGCCGACCGGCTCCAGGTACTGGCAGAAGGGGTCGAGGCCGTTCCCGGTGATACCCAGAACAGGGGCAGGACAGGCCAGCCTGTTGAACAGACTGCAGGGGAATCTTTCCCTGTTACCGTAAGAGCTGTTGACAGGTTCTGGAACCTGGATATTTATGCCGATGCTTCAATTAGTTTGCGGGATGAAGATCCTAACAACCAGGTTCTGCCGGATCAGTCTCTTACCAGCGGGGATACAGTATTTAACCTTACAATGATTTCAAAAACAGAGGAAGGGTTCAGGATTACCGCTTCAACTGCTGACAGCACCGCTTACCTGTCTGACACATCGGCCCCGGTACCTGTCAGCCCCGGCCCGCCTTCAAAGCTTTATGTTCTTGTTCCTGATGAATATTATGTTCCCGGCGCAGGAAAAGACGGGCCTGTTATCAATCAGACAGCCGGTGAACAGTTTACCGTACGGGTTAACCTTACCGATGATTACTGGAATATAGTTGATTCTCTGCCCCCCGCCCAGAGGCCGGAAGTGAGCATATACTCAGACGACCCCCACGCGGGCTCCCCCACCCCCAGGACCATAACTGCGGATGGCTACCGTGATTTTAATATGACCCTTCTTACGGCCGGCACCTGGAATATTGTGGCTGAAGAGACAGTGGAAACTGATATAGGAGTAGAATCTTCCACTTCTTCACCCGTAACCGTTGAAGCCAATATTCCTGCAAGGCTGCAGGTCCTTCTTCCCGGAGAAGAAGCCCTCCCCGGTTCTCTTTCAGGAAAAGATCCGGAGGCGCTTCCCCAGAGGCAGAGA
>PWQF01000040.1 GCA_003556865.1 Elusimicrobiota bacterium
GATTTGAACCCGCACGGGGGTCGCCCATACGGTCCTTAACCGTACGCGTCTGCCAGTTCCGCCACCTCGGCACTAATTTTCAAATAATTTATTTTTTAACTTAATCCAGGGGAAGAGGCTCTTCCGCAGGAAACTGTTCGGGAGAAGGCATTTCACCCTCTTCTCCCGGAGTCTCGGGCGGCATATGCTGGGGAAGAGGGATAAGGGGCCCTTCTCTTCTTTCCATAATAGTAGGAGTCCGGACTGCCCGGACTGCCAGTAAAAGGGAAGTAATAAAAAATATTACCGCAAGAGTGGTCGTTGCCTTTTTTAAATACTCCCCCCCGCTTGGCGTAGAGAGAACATCATCCATACCGCTGCCGCCTCCGAACATCCCGGAAAGCCCGCCTCCCTGCCCGTGCTGCAGAAGTATTATAAGCACCAGCAGAAGAGCGGCAAAAACATGAATAATAACTAATATTGTCTGCATACCAAGATGTTTATATCAAATAACTTTTTTCTTGTCAATTAAGCTTGATTTTAATTGGTAAAACTTTTATAAGAAACTTATGAATAAAAAGAAAAAGAGGCAGGTTTCGGGAATTCTGGATACCCCTTCCCCTAAGGAAGCTTTAAGAGAGGTAAAAAATAATTTTACCTTAAGTTATAAAGAAGAACTTTTCATACCGATAAAAGAGACTTTCAAGGATTTCCAGGCTCTTTTCACAGGAGAATTTCCCGGTTACCGGGGGTGTGACACCCCCTACCATGACATTTACCATTCCTCAGAGGCCTTGCTGGCACTTTCCAGAATTATAGACGGCTATAATATTAAAAATGACCCGCTGCCCGTTAAAATGGTAACCCTTGCTCTTATTTCTGCCCTTATGCACGATGTCGGGCTCATACCCCGGGATTCCGAATCACCTGAAAGCGGAGCTGTCTATATGGCCGATCATGTGAAGCGCAGCATAGATTTTACAAAACGGTATCTTAAAGAAAAAAATTATACTGAAAGAGAAACAGGCGCAGCGGCCGCGTTTATAAAGGTTACCGACCTGGATATTTCAATTAATAATATTAAATTTAATTCATCCGAGGAGGTAATTTTAGCCTGTATGGTGGGCACAGCAGATCTTATTGGGCAGATGGCCTCCCGGACTTATTTGGAGAAGCTTCAGCTGCTTTACCGTGAATTCCGTGATGCGGGTATACCTGAATATGAATCGGAATTTGACCTTTTAAAAAAAACAGCCTCTTTTTACCGGAATATTGTTCTGCCCAGGCTTGAAAATGATTTTAAGGATGTAAAAAAATATGCTGACATACACTTAATAAAAAGAAAAAAGGTCTCCAGCCAGACATACCGTCAGGCAATTAAAGGTCATCTTAAATACCTTAACGAAATTGTGGCCAGCTCCCCCGGGAATTATAAAAAAAAGCTGAGAAGGAGGGGCAGAAAATGATTTCCGCCTTATTTCCCCTTCCCAGCTTTAAAATTTAAATTTTACCTATACTTTTTAGACTCTTTTACTCTACGTAAATATTGTCAATATATATGACACCCTCTTTCTGGGTAGCAACAGCATCTTCAAATACTATGACCAGTTCATCCATACCGGAAAAGTCCCTGAGCCCCCTGAAACTTTGCAGAGGCACACTTATTTCCTGCCACTGGTCTGTTATACCCGAGAGCATATAAGTTCCGGAGTCTCCGCGGCTGTTTTTCATTTCCAGTTTTAACTCTTCTGTAAACCCGGCCTGGGAGTCCCCTTTCATTAAAAAAACCAGATTTTCATATGAAGAAAAATCCGCATCCTCCAGCTTCATCCATATTCCGTTAAAGGCAGGATTGGGAGAATCAACGTCATACCTTATTTCAAGCGCATAAAGGGAATCCCCGTCAACCACCTCATCATTAAAAAGTATTTCTGACGACTGGGTCTCATCTTCGGGGTCTTTATCCCAGGCACCGAAATCCCCACCCAGTATATTGGGGGCCTCTCCCGCATTAAAATCAGCTATCATCAGAATTCCGGGAGCTGCAGGAGCATATGCCTTTTCGCCCACTTCAACCTCTTTTGCGCAACCTAAAAACATAATTGACGCCACGCTTATAAGCGCCCAAGAAACTTTTCTCATAACTTTCCTCCTTGTTTTTAATTTATAACCGCTCCCGCGGTCATTTTCCGTTTTTCAGCCAAGGGGACTTTTACTTAAGTCCCTTTTAAGGCTCTCTACCTGCAGAGGTCCGCGGGCTTTATTCATATCAGGCGGGAGAACCGGCTTATTCTCTTTAAGCTTTGCCCCCAGAACACCCTCAATAGCCTGTCTGAAAAGCCAGCCCGCAGAACCGGTATAGCCGTTCCATATCATTCTTCCCGGGTCAAAATTGGTAAGTATATCCGCAGGCTGCTTATTAGGCTGGCCTCCATATGTTTCTATTTCATTTCCGATGGTATGATCTACAGGGGTGATTTTTCTCCAGAGACGGTAGGTGGTGCTTCTGTATTTATCCGCCTCTCCTTTATTACCCTCGTTTTCATGTTTTTCAGCAAGTATTCTTGCAGCCTTTATAAGCCACTGAACCCCGTGACAATACATACCGTTTTCTCTTACCCCTTCAGGATAGGCGCAGCTCCGACCCAGATAGGGCTTGCTTTTTTCGTTAAGCGCAGGCCAGCCTAAAAGAACCTGGTTTCCTTTTTCCAGTACCTTGAGGGCGGTATTAAACATAATTTCCGAACGTTCGGGATTTACCCCCGATATTACCGCCCAGGCAGCAGTAAGCGCATCAATTTCCCATATCCCGCTGCCTTCTATTCCTATCTCCGTACCGTCATCGTGAAAAGCCCTAAGATAACGGTCTTTTCTCCAGGTCTTTTCTATGGACTCTTTAAGCTCTCTTAACCTGTTTTTATAATACTCCTTCTTTTTTTTGCCGTCTTTTTTCTCTATTATATCAAGGAGTCCATCCAGTATGTAATAAAGAAAAATGCCCAGCCACACGCTTTCCCCCCTGCCCTGACTTCCTATTTCATCCAGGCCGTCATTCCAGTCTCCGGCGCCTATCAGAGGGAGCCCGTTTACCCCGGTACGTTTATTAAAGACAAGGTCTATAGACCTCAGGCAGTGTCGGTATATACTGTCGGAGCGGGTGGTCCGGTTGTAAACTTTTCCGATTCCGTGAGGATTCCTGGGAAGAGGTTCAAAAGGATCTTCGGAAAAAACATATGAGGTAACTTCATCAAGAATAGAATAATCGCCTGTTGATTTCACGTATTCCACCGCACCCCAGGCCAGCCATAAAGGATTATCTGAAGCATGGCTGCGGCAGGCAAATGCAGTTCTGCCGTCCGGAAGAGTAAAAAACCAGTGAAAAACATCCCCTTCAATAAACTGCTGGGATGCGTGCAGTATAATCTGCTTGCGGGCAAGGGCGGGATCGGCCCAGATAAGATTTATAGTATCCTGAAGCTGATCCCTGAATCCGTAAGCGCCGCTGGACTGGTAAAATCCGCGGCGGGCCCAGATCCGGTCCACTATATCCTGATATTTAAGCCAGTTGAGAAGATTATCAAATTCAGGGCTGTTTGTCTTAACCTCAACGGTTTCCATCATCCCCTTCCACCACTTCCGGGTATCTTTCAGGCTCTGCTGAACAGAATCCATCTTTTTATATTTGGCTACAGTATCAGAAGCCACCTTCATTTCCCCGGCCTGTCCCAGAATAAAAGCCTCTTCATACTGGGATCCGGGCTCTATTTCTATATTTTTAAGAATGGCCGCAACAGAGCGGTGGTCATAGAAGTTTTTACTGCAGGGGCTGCCGTGCTCCAGCATATAAGGCCTGTCAGCACCTCTCCCGGCCCCTAAAAACCTTCCTCTTTTTGTCTCAACAAGGTCCGGACTGCCTGTCATTGAAACAAAAGCGGGACCCCTGCGGAAGCTGTTATCGGGGTTGGTAAAATAAAGGGCTCCGGTTTCACTATCTTTCTTTATTTTAAGTGCGGCGGGGAGAGAAGAGCCGGGACTTCCCTGCTCCGGCATAAAGCCCAGGACCATCTGGAAATATGAGGCTATCCTCATCCGTTTAGGAGAATCTGAATCATTTTTAATCTTCAGTATATATATCCCGGCAGGGTCATCAGGAGGCACAAAGACTGTCAGCTGGGTCTTTATATCTTTATAAGCCATACGGTAGACGGCAGTGCCCCGGACACTGAACTCGGTTTCATAATTTGCCTGATGAGAGTTAAGGGGATGAAGCGTAGGGGAGAACCAGTCCCCGCTGTCTATATCGTAAATATAAAAGGCCTCGCCCGGTATTTCCCGCGTAACTATATCTGAACAGTCCGGGGTAATGCGGTTCTGCTGTGAATTAAAACCGGCAGTTGTATGAAGCCCCCGGTTTGTAAGCATAAGCGCATGGCCGGCCCTGTTGCACATCTGATGGTCAAAGGGCCTAGGGGTATAAGGAGTTTTTATCAGAACCGTATCTCCCCCGTCCACATACTGCATATAGTTTTCAGGAGCTCCTTCCGGAGCCTTTCCGTGACCTATAAAAGGTTTTTTTACTTCAGGTTTCATTATTTCTCACCTTCACTTAATTTTAAATATTTTTTTATTGTATTAATTGCCTGCCGCCTGCTTCCTGAACAACCTATAATCATCTTAAAGGTGAAAGAAGAACCGGGTTTCAGCGAAAGATCAATCAGAAAACTGCTAACGGGATCAAATGTGGGACTGCGGGAAGTATCCACAGGATCCTTAAAATCCAGGTCTGACAGGGCACGGGGATCCCATATACTGCGGGCCCTGCCTATAAAATCCAGCCTGTAATCTAAAAATCCTTCCGGCTCTGCATCTGAAGCCATAAATCCGGTAAGCTTATTCTTCTTCTGCCAGGCCAGTGCCGCATTTAAAGAACTTAGATATTCAATCTCGGGGAAGAGTTTGGAATACTGGGGGTGAAATCGGTCATCGTTCGGGCCGTTAAGTACCCACTCCGAATAGGGGACAACCTTAAGGTTCCGGGGCCGGTCTGTACTGTTCTCAATTTTAATTTTCCAGAGTTCGGCATGCTCTTCCTTACCGGCCGCCTTTACGGAAATAGATGTCTTAATTCCGTTATTTATATTGCGAATTGAAACTTTTCTTCCGTTACCGGATATGGTTGAAGGAGGAAAACTATATTCCGGAAAATTTCCTGTTACCGGCCAGAATCTTGAAGAAGTTCCGGGCTCCCTGGAGGTGTCAACTATAAAAATAGTTCTGCCGCAGGGATCTATAATATCATAGGAACGCCTTGTGATATCATATTCATACACATGGGTTTCTGCCTGGGCTGAAAGATAGGACTCTCCCCTAAGCGTGCTGTAGAGGCTTCCCGTCTGGCTGATGCAGAACCTGTAATCACCGCTCTTTATCTCATAATTTTTAATCTTCTTTTTTGCAGACCGCCCTTTAAGTAAACGTATAAAGCTGAAACCGCCTGTAAATACCCCGGCACCGCACAGGGCAAAAAGAGCCGCGCCGCCAGTTGAAAGGGAAGTGAAAAAGTTAAGGGTCAACTGATGAAACGGAGTAAAATGTATAGACTGGGACGTGGTCCAGAGATATTCCCAGGCCTCCCCGCGAGGCATATAGAAAGGTATAAGAAGTGGAGCCCAGGTGGCAAAACGCCTTACAGCCTCAGGTATATACCTTTGAGAGGCAGCCGGGCCTATAAAGCGGGAAACCTTTAAATCCAGCCTGTCCAGTCCCAGAAAACTCCAGTTAACAAGGGTAGCCACCCTAAGACCCATATGGTCCACCCATATGAGTATACGGAAAAAATCATAAACCAGTATGTAGAGAAAGATATTCAGGCTCCAGGCCGCAAATGATTCACCGCTTAAGTTAATTCGCTGAAAAATTGCGACAAATGTTCTTATAAGCCCGTCCTGGTTATACCAGGTGGGCTGGGGCATCATACGAAGGAAAGTGAAAATTATAGGAGCCATCCATAGTCCCCAGCGCATTACCCTTACCAGGTGCTTGACCAATTCCCGGGCCCCCTCCTTTGAAAAAAAGTTTTTTATCAGGGACTTATCCTTCTTGAAATAAGCCTCCATAAACACACGGTTAACTGCAAAGAGCCAGGCGGCAACAGACCAGTTAAGCACTCCCGCAAAAGCTTCTGTATAAAAAAGTTTTACTCCTCCCGTATAGATGCCCAGATCTATCATTCCCCACTTGTTAAGCAGGGGGTAGGTTATATATCTTTGCCCTTCTGCCCCCGCCCCGGTATACTGGCGAAACTTGTCAATAACAACCGGTATCTGGGCAGAATCAAGATAAAAAGCCATTGCGCTGCCCACAAACCCCCCCAGAATAGCGTCTACCAGATAAAGGCGCCAGGACTGTATTTTTCCCTGCCCCCGTAAAGCATATACGCCGTCTCTGATCAGGCTTACCCCGACAGAAGCGGCCAGTCCAACCATAAGACCAAAGGGTATACGTTCAGACATTCCCGCTGAAAAAATGCCGGATTTAATGCCCCAGGCCATTCCGAATCCAAATACCGCTCCCCGCGCATAAAGGAGCCCGTTGCGGTAGGAGTAGCGGAGCCTTATAAAAAAAGGTTTGCTGCCGTCAAAAGTCTCTATTACTGTCTTTATAAAGGGATATATTAAGGTTCCGGCAGCAGTCCCTATTATCAGGGGCAGAGCGCTCATTATAAAACGGGAAGTCTCCGCGTCAATGATAATCCTGAGTAGATAAAGCAGGGCCATAAAAATTCCGCTGTATGCCATACCTTTTTTCATACCCCGGCTTATATTACCTCCGATATTTTCGGGAGAGGGGGCAGTCCCCTGAACAGCATCAAGTATCATGCCGGTAAGTAGATATGTTATGCCCCAAAGGGGAGCATGGGAGAGGGCGGCAAAAACAACAGCCATAATGGACTGTAGAAAGAGGGGCGCAGAGGCAGCAAAACTGCCGGATGCGGCATCTGCCAGGTAAGGAGCAAGTACCGAGGCAAGGGAGAGAAGAAACAGATGCATATGTGCCCTGGTCTCCCTTAAAAATTTTCCGTTCACCGCCAGGCGCACAATACCCACTCCAATTTCAGTAAAAATAAATACTACAACCAGGCGGCCAAGCACCTCCACAATTAACTGGTGACTGCTGAAAATTCCCGCCGTAAGGAATTTGCCTATCATCTGTAAAAGTCCGGGGCTGGTTAAAACAAGAAGCCACCCGAATAAATAGGGAGTCCCCACAATAAGTGCTGCGCTTATCGGCTTAATATGTTTAGATCTGGAAGCCATGGTTTTTGCATTTGCCGCAAAATAAAGAATAAAGGCCAGGGCGGCAGTGAGGTTGCTTTTCATAATCAGTTCAGACCAGGTGGCAGGAGACTGAAAAAGGGCCTGTGAGCTTGAAGAAGAAGCCAGAATACCGCCTATAAAAGCATTTAAAAAGACCTGCCCGGGCGTAAGGGATCTCCCGGTAAGAGTACTTTTTAAAATCTGCGCTACGAAAACTGCTGCGGTTGAAATCAATACAATAGCTAAAATTGAATGGTAAGTTGTGGCCGTCCTTATGAAGGCCCCCAGAAGGTATATGGCCAAAGCA
>PWQF01000274.1 GCA_003556865.1 Elusimicrobiota bacterium
ATGCTATTTTAAGCTTATTTTTCAAAAATAGAAATATACCTCATTCACCTATTACTTTTATTAAAATCTTTTTAGGTCTCTGCCCGTCAAACTCCCCGTAAAATATCTCTTCCCAGGGTCCGAAATCCATTTTACCGGCGGTAACGGCCACCACTGTCTCCCTCCCCATTACAGTCCTTTTTAAATGAGCGTGGGCATTATCCTCCATAGTCAGGTTATGGCGGTAACTTTCGGGCTCGTAAGGGGCAAGGCCCTCCAGCCACTTAAGAAAATCCTCCTTCAGCCCGCTCTCTTCATCATTTATAAAAATTGAAGAAGTTATATGCTTGGGCGAAACCAGAACGAGGCCTTCTTTTATCCCGGATTTTGCTACTTCATCCTTTACCATTGAAGTTATATTTATCAGCTCCATTTTTTTTGAAGTCTTAAATGTATGATAAGCTGTATGATGTTTCATTTTTTCTCCCTGCCGTTTTATGCGGCTTCCGCTTATTTCAACTCTGATTTTCCTTTTTAAAAAGAAGGAAAAGATACTCCAGCTTTTCCTTAAATTTATTACTGTCGGTTTTATCCAGGCTATGCTCATAAAGGTATCCGGAGAGTTTTTTAAGTTTTTTAGAAAATATTTTCCTGGCAGCGCCTGCTGCTACAGGGTGAGAAGAGGTTATGTAACCACCTATTATTTCCAAAACCGGCAGGGCATATTCAATATATATTTCTCTTCCCAGCTCCAGCGTGGGAAGAACCCGGCCGGTAATATCAAGGTTCTTTTCCAGGAGAAAACCTTTACCCTTAAGAGTTTCTATGAACCTCTCCTTTACCTTGCAGGTGGAATAATATTTATCCCCGGCTTTTTTTCTAAAATAATCGCTCAGGAGAATAAAGCCCCCGTCCCTTAAAATCTGCCGGGCCCGGGCCGCCATTTTATCTGTATCCATATACTGGGGGCTTTCGGACATTAATATCAGATCATACTTCTTTTTTGTCTCATAATCCTCAAACTTCACTTCTTTTAAAGGAACTTTACCCCTTAGCCTGGACCTGAAAATGGCAGCCTGATACGGGTCAGGATTAAGCGCCTCCACCTCAAATCCCTTACGGTAAAGAAGCTGAGACTGGGCCCCTGTACCGCTTCCGGCATCCAGAACTTTTTCAACTCCCTCCGGAATTAAACCTAAAAGCCGGCGGGTATACCTTTCCTGGGCCTTTTTCATCCCCTCAATATTATTGGTGTCGCTCTCATCCCATAAGCCAAAATGAAGGGAATCCAGCTTAAGCACTTCAAGATAAAACTTAAGCCCCCAGTCAATATCTTTTTTCTTTTTAACCATTATATTTAATTTCTAATATTACAGAGACAGTAATACGGGGCCTGATTTTCAACAGCCCGCCTCCTTTCTTTTTTTCTTTAAAATCTTTTTCAACCTTCCTAATGGAATTGTATTTATAAGGCTCTTTTTTTCAAGCCAGCCGCGACGGGCAACATCTACTGCATATTTCATATTTCTTAATTCCCTTTTGTGATGAGCATCTGTCCCTGCCGCCATTTTTACATTTCTTTCCCCTGCCCGGCGCGCATAAATACTGCTGATATCCAGGCGCCGGGGATAAGCGTTAATCTCAAGGAAAGTTCCTGTTTCCGCCGCCTTTTCTATAACTGTCTCCATATCAATATCATAGGCCTCTCTTTCATTCAGAAGGCGACCCGTAGGGTGGGCGATAATATTTACATAAGGATTTTCCATTGCCTTTAATACGCGTGAGGTTATCTTCTCTCTGCTTTGGCCAAAACCGGTGTGGACTGCCGCTATTACCAGGTCAAGGCGGCAAAGAACCCCGTCGGGATAATCAAGAGAACCGTCAGACATAATATCAACCTCCTGCCCGCACAGTATTTCCACCCTGCTCTTTTTATTTATATTTTCTATATCCTTCATTTTTTCTTCAAGCGCTTTTAGATCCAGGCCTCCGGCAATTTTAAGGGATTGAGAATGATCGCAGACCCCGACCCACTCATACCCCATATCCCCGGCCGCATCCGCTATCTCCCGGATGCTGTTCCCCCCGTCTGAATATAAGGAATGTATATGAAAATCACCTCTTATATCCGCAAGTTGCACAAGCCGCGGCAGTGATCTGTTTAAGGCTAACTCTATTTCCCCGCTATCCTCCCTAAGTTCAGGAGGAATATAACTCATACCCAGGGCCTCATAGATTTCTTTTTCACTTTTGGCTGCAATTTTTTTATTTCCCTTAAAAAGCCCGTATTCATTTAATTTAAAGGAGAGTTTTTTGGCCCTTTTTCTTAAGCTTAGCGAATGCTCCGTGGAACCCGTAAAATACTGCATAGCCGAACCCCATGCCTCTTTTTTTATCCTCCTTAAATCCACCCGAACCCCCTCTTCCCCGGTAAATGAAACCTTATCCCTGCCTTCATATATTATTTCTGCATCTGAAATTGAGGGTTTGATTTCCCTGATAATTTCCCCGCCGGGCCTGGAGGATATAAATAAAATATCAATGTCACCTATTGTCTCTTTTCTTCTTCTAATAGATCCGGCCGCTTCAGCGGCCCGGACCCCTTTAACCTGGTTAAGCCTCTTAATGATTTCTTCTGCCTTATCATCCGCTTCGGATATAAGTATTCTTTCAGAAAATTTTTCCGCCGTCTTAAGGCTTTCGGCTATATTCTCCGCAGACTTTTTCCCGAAACCCTCCAGTGAAGAAATTTTTCCGTTGCGGAGGGAGACCTTAAGATCCATAATACTTTTTATTCCCAGTTCCCGGTAAAGCTTCCTGGCCCGGGCAGGGCCCATTCCGGGTAGATCCATTATCTTTATTACCGAAGAAGGTATCTCTTTTTCCAGCTGCCGCTGCTGGCTGTAATATCCTTTTTCAAGGTATTCCTTAATCCTCTCCCCCACCCCTTTTCCAATAGAGGGTATCTGTTCCAACCCTCCCTTTTCATTAATTTCTGATATATTCTCATCAATGCTTCTCAGTTTTTCCGCGGCAATTCGCAGGGCGCGAAGCTTAAAGCGGTTTTCGCCTTTAAAGGCAAGCAGTTTTGCCGTCTTTTCCAGTTCCAGCGCAATCTCTTCGTTTATTCTCACTTTAACATTTAATGGCTAATCCTGACCCCGGCATACCCCACCACATTTAAGCGCTCCCCGGTAACCCGGGCAGAAGTGCTGTAAGAGATAATCTCCCCCTTTTTTGCGCCCAGAATTTTTGCCGTTTCCACTACAACCGCGCAGGGAAAAGCCCCGCACATGGATATATCCTCATCTTTCACCTTTTGTAAGAGGCCTGCGGCATCCAGTTTTTTTATTTTATCCAGAGCCATCATATCATAATACCGGGCCTCTTTTTCGCTTATAAAATGGGACATGTCGCTGGATGCCACAAAAAAAGTTTCTTTTCCGTATTCCTTCACCGCTTCAACCAGGGCAGATGCAATACGGGATACAGATTCATAATCACCCATGCCCATAAGGGCTAAAGGGAGTATCCGGGCCCGGGGGTTTTTCCTTAAAATAAAGGGAAGCTGCACTTCCAGTGAATGTTCCCTTAAGTGGGCCCCGGTATCGGCGGCGGCCAGGGAACACCTGCTTAAGAAGAGATCAGAGAGTTCCTCAGCCACCTTAGCCTCCCCTCCCGGAATCTGCCAGCTCCCCCTGTTCATTACAGCAACTTCTTCACCCATTCCGGTATGGTTGGGGCATATTACCACTACTCTGTCCGGTATATCTACAGAAGCATAAGTCATACCCGCAGTAGAGCCGGAATAAACATAACCGGCATGCGGGGCAATAATCGCTGACGCACTTTTCGGTTCTCTATTACCGGCCGAAAGAAATTTGTCTACTTCTTTTTTCAGAGACACCGGATCCCGGGGATAAAAAGTACCTGCCACATAAGCTTCTCTTATCATTATTATATATGCCTCCCGGTTCTTAATAGATTTTAAACCTGAAACTGCTAATTATTTCCCTGCTGAATTAGAATTATATCAAAATAGGCCGCAGCGAATCAAATAAAAATTTGCCTCCCGAAGATGGTTTTGCTAAATTAGTAAAGGTGCTGATATGAAAATCATTTTTTTAGGAACAGGCTCTGCAGTCCCCACTAAAGAGAGGGACAACACCTCACTTTTACTTAAGTGGCAGGGGGTTAATATGCTGGTTGACTGCCCGGGCAGCATATACCATAAACTTTTAAAGCTGAACCTGCCGCCCCCCACAATCAGCTGCATTTTTATAACTCATACTCACCCCGACCATATTTACGGACTCCCCGCTCTTATTCACTCCCTTAAGCCCTCAGGAGTTTTCCCTGATATTTATTTGCCAAGGGGATCGGGAGATAAGATTAGTGATATTTTAAAAAATTTTAACCTGGAAGGCACGGCAACCATAATTGAAGTAGATTCTTTTCTGCCCGGGCCGGAGGTTGAAATTTTTCCCACCAGGCACACAAAACTTTCCCGGGGGCTGATAATAAAAGACAGAAAAAAGAAAATTATCTATACATCCGACACAGGCCCCCTGAATGAGAGTAACAAAATCTTCAAAAACGCAGACTGCCTTATTCACGACTGTTCTGCCCCTTTAAAATGGGCCGGAGATTTTCCCGGACTTGATTTAACCCATACCAGCGCTGAAACACTGGCCGCTAAAGCAGAAGAGGCAGGAGTTAAAATGCTGGTGCCTGTTCATTTTTCCGGAGAAGTGGATTTTACCGGAAGAGATATAAGAAAATCTCTGCAGAAATTTTATTCAGGTTCTATCTTTATTCCCTCAGACTTCAGCTGTCTGAAAATCTAAACCGGAATAGCCCTCACTCCCATACCCCGGGTATTTTTTTTCCGCACCCGGAACATTTCCCTCCGGCTGAAATTTTACTAACCGAACCATACACCCTCCTCTCCACGACAAGAGTTCCGCAGGAGGGGCAATAAGTTGAACTTTCCCCGCCCGTATTTCCGGGATAGACATAGTTAAGACCCGCCTTTTTTCCTATATTAAGGGCCTTTCTTATATCCCCCTCACCGGCAGCAGCGAGACTGGCGTATTTGTAACGGGGAAAAAAGCGGGATACATGCCAGGGTATATTAGTGTCTATACCGGCTATAAACCCCGCTATTTTTTTCAGGTGGGAAGAAGAATTATTTTCCCCGGGGATGATCATTGTGGTAATTTCAATCCAGATACCCAGCTCCTTCATTTTTTTTATTGTTTCCAGGACAGGCTTCAGGCTGGCGCCGCAAACCTCCCGGTAAAGTTCCCGGCTAAAATATTTAAGATCCAGATTGGCACCGTCCAGGTAAGGTGAGAACATCTCCAGAGCCTCGGGGCTCATATAACCGTTTGTCACAAATATATTTTTTAAATTCTTCTCCCGGGCCAGGCGGGCAGTATCCAGCGCATACTCAAAAAAAACGGTAGGTTCGGTATAGGTATAGGAAATGCTCTTAGCCCGTCCGGCCAGAGCCCCGTCTATAATTATTTCAGGGGAAATAAATTTATCTACACCCCGTGCTGCTTCAGGCCCCTTAAGCGCAGCTATGGAATAGTTCTGACAAAAGCGGCAGGAAAAGTTACAGCCGGCTGTGGCAAAGGAACAAGTAAGGCTGCCGGGTAAAAAATGATAAAGAGGCTTTTTTTCAACCGGGTCCATGGAAAGAGATATAGCCCGTCCATATACCAGGGAATAGAGTACGCCTCCCCTGTTTTCCCTTACCCCGCACCGGCCCAGAGAGGAGTTTTCAATCAGGCAGTAATGACTGCAAAGACGGCATAATACAGACCCGTCTTCTTTTCTCTGATATAAAAGAGCCTCTTTGATCAACTATCCTTTATAATTATAATCGCGTCTGTAGGACAGCTGTCAGCCGCCTCTCTTGCCCCCTCTTCCTCCACTTCAGAATTAGGATCTGAAACTACAACCGCTGTCTCTCCTTCCATTTTAAAAACTTCAGGACAGGTCTGGGCGCAAAGATCACAGCCTATGCAAGCTTCCTCATCAACATTTACTTTCATTATAATCCTCCCCTTTTTTCTTTTTCCGGCTGATTAAATTCCTTAAAAAAATACAGGCTTATTCAGCCGCCTCTTTTTCCAGCTTCCATTTTTATTGACTCTTGCTAATTTTTATGATAATAAGACACTAATATTATGTCAAACTTTAACGATTTCACAATAATAATACCGGCATTAAATGAAAAAAGCAATTTAACCTCACTTATTCCTGCCCTGGCAAACCTGTATCCGGGGGCGTCAATTTTTATCAGTGACGACGGCAGCAGCGACGGCACCATAAATTTTATTAAAAATTTTCCTGAGGAAAAATTTCCGGTTTTTCTTTTTTTTCTTGACCGCAAACGGCGTATTTTTATTTCACCGGAAAAAAAAATAAAGAAAAACTTTACTTCTGTTTTTTTTAAAGAAAATTTACCGGCAGGTTTATGCGGATCAGTTATTGATGCTATTTTTTTAATTAAAACATCTAAGTTTGCGGTTATGGATGCCGATTTCCAGCATCCCCCTTCCCTTCCGGGGGATATGTATGAAAAACTGTCGCATTGGGACCTGGTATGCGCCTGCAGGCGCTCCCTCAAGAGTATGCCACTAATCCGGAGAATAATATCGGTAACCGGCAACACTATTGCCCGCCTGTCCCTGCCCCGGCGGACCAGATTTATAAGAGATCCTTTAAGCGGAGCTTTTGCCGCTAGAACAGGAGCCTTAAAAAAATTAATTGAAAATAAATACCGGTTTTCCCCGGCCGGATTTAAAATTCTTTTTGAAATATTAAAAACAAGTCCCGCTGACCTTAAAATTTGCCAGTGCTGCTATCTTTTCGGGAAAAGAGATTCCGGGCAATCAAAAATAAGGTTTCCCACTATGCTCTCTTTTTTCAATTCTCTTAGATTCCATATAAGAGCTCTTTCTATCTTATGCGCAGTTATTTTTATATTGGTAACTATCTATGTTGCTCTAAATCTTTTTTAAAACTCTAATTCAAGCTCTTTTTCAACTTCCTTTCACATAATTTTCACATATTTTTCATATTCTCAAGGTATACTATAAGTGAAAGAAAGAATGGAAATTGCACTAAAAACATACGGAGGTCATATAATGAAAACTTTTAAATCCTTAAGGCTTATTTCAGTCACTGCACTTTTAATTTCCGCCACTGGGTTAGCTAATCTTTACTCCCAGGAATCTTCCCGCACCGGAAACGGAGCACGTTATTCCATGCCCACTTACTCCGGATGCGAAGATACCGGAGAATTAAGAAGAGTAACAATTGACCCCGCTGCCGGCAGGGGGGAAGAAAAAAGAGAAGAGCTTTTAGAAGCCGCCAAAAATAGAGCCCAGGAAGCCGCCCAGAGAAGAGAGGAGTTTATGGAAGCTGCAAAAGAACGTTCTCAACAGAGGGCCGAGGAGGCTGCCCAGAGAAGGGAGCAGCTTATGGCTGCAGCCCGGCAGAGAGCCGCAGAGGCCGCCCAGAGAAGAGAGGAGTTTATCGAAGCTGCAAAAGAACGTTCTCAGCAGAGGGCCGCAGATGCTGCCCAGAGAAGAGAGCAGCTTATGG
>PWQF01000121.1 GCA_003556865.1 Elusimicrobiota bacterium
ATTTATTTTATCCAGGCTGATGCGCCTGACCTCTTCTTTAAGTTTTTCAATCAGGCTATCTTTTTCTGCAGCCTCCACCAGGCGCCGGGAATTGACTTCCTTTATTTCCCTGTGAAGCTCATTGATCTTTTCTTTATAACCCGAAGCTTCCCTTTCATGTTCCTGCTGAGCCCGGGAAATCTTTTCTCTTAAAACTTCAGCCTTCTCTTCAGCAGTAGAGAGCTTCCGGCTGAGAAGAGAATTTTTTTGAGTATAGGAGGATTTAATTTGGGCCGCATTCTCTTCAAGGGCACTTATCCTGGCAGTATAGAAAAGGGTTTTCTCCTCAAGCCTGGCCGCAAGCAGGTCGTTTCTGCTTTTCAGTTCATTTGCCTTTTCTGAAACAGTGACCATGCTTTTTTTCAGGTTCTCATACCTTTCATCGGCAGACCTTAAGCTTAAAAGTATTTCCTGCTTCTCTTTTTCATATGAGCTGCCATTTATCTCTTTTTCCCTGATTTCACCCTCCAGCTGCTTCTCCAGGCCCTGAAGCTTTTCCCTGTAGGATTCCTTAATCTTTAAATTTTCTTTTTCAAGAGCCGCTATCCTTGCCTTAAGCTTTACTTTTTCCGAGTCCGACTCCCTTCGCAGGGAAGCCAGGGTTTCCTCAAGCCTGCTCAGATTATCTTCATTCTCTTTTCTTTCCTGCTCATAAGCCAGGCGGAAATCTTTTATCTCTTCATTTAACAGTTTAACTCTTTCCTTTTCACCCTTCAGCCGGGCCAGGAGCTTGCTGATTTCCTTTTCCCTTCCGGCAACCGTATCCAGCAACCCTTTTTCCCTAAGGCCTGAGGCTTCCCGGGAAGAAGAAAGTTCTGACCGCAATTTTTCGTTTCTCAATTTCAAGCTGCCTATCTCTTCCCTGTTCTGATTTAAACGGCTGTTAAGATTTTGGATATTATCCCCGGACTCCTGCAGCTTTTTAAAAAGAGACCCAATCTCTTTCTCTTTTTCCGAAAGACTCTTCTCAAGGGCCCGGGCCTCCCTGCGCCCTTCTTCCCGGGCAGAATCCAGGCGGGCTGAAAGTTCGGCTTCCGATTCCTTAAGAGCAGAGATTTCCAGGGCCATGCTCTCCTTTTTATCTAAAAGCGCCCTGATCTCTTCTTCTTTTTCATCCACATTAAATGCCAGCTCTTTTATTCTTTTTTCCTTTTCACTCACAATATCTTTAAGAGAGTCCCGCTCCTTAGCCCGCCCCTCTTTTTCCCCGGCCAGCAGGGCAGAAACCCGGGCATTTTCTTCCTTAAACCTGTTAAGGGACTCCTCTTTTCCCTTTATCTTAACCCGGAGGGATTTTATCTCTTCTTCATCCTCTGAAATCCGGCGTATCAGGCTTTTAAGCTCCTCTGAATTCCGGCTTTCTTTCTCCTCAAAGGATTTTCTTTCCTGCCGGCGCGACTCCTCCAGGGCGGAGGCCCGGGAAGAAACCCGGGCATTTTCTTCTTTAAGCTCATCAATCTCCCTGCGCAGGGCCTCTTCCTTAACCTTTCCGTTCTCAATGCTCTGCTGCTTTTCCTGTATTCTGCGGATAAGAGAATTTATCTCTTTCTCTTTTTCACTTAAAAGGATTTTAAAAGAATTACTCTCCCTCAGACGCCCCTCTTTTTCGGCTGCAAGTTCCGAAGAAAGAGAAGAATTCAGCTTTTGAAGCGTCCCTGCCTCTTCCCTCTCCAGGTCCAGTTTCCGGTTAATTTCCCTTAAACTTTCTTTTTCCTCCCTGATGCGCTGATTCAGTAAAGATATCTCTTTCTCTTTAGCGGCCATATTGTCTTTAAAAACTTTTTTATCCCGGGTATGAGCCTGCCGGCTGGAATTCAGAAGGGAATCGGATTCACCCTTTAAAGATTTAAGGCTCTCAATCTCCTGCTCTTTCCGCCCTATCTTCTGAGAAAGTTCTTCTTTAACTCTTTCTACCTCTTCCTCCAGGCGGTCACCGAGAATTTCTTTTTCCTTTTCCAGGCGGCCCATATCAACCCTGACTGAATCTATTTCCTCATTGCGCCTGTTCAGCTCCTCCCTATGTTTTTCCTCTTTTAATTCCAGGAGCTCTTTCCGGTGGGATATCTCTTTTAAAATCTCTTTCTCTTTTTCAGCCTGAAGGGCCTGCAGATTGCGGATTTTTCCTTTCAGCTCCTCTATCTCGGTCTTCAGATTCAGGTTATCTTCCCGCAGCTCTTTTTCACCGGACTTTTTTTCTTCTTCAGACCTTCTTAATTCCCTCTCCTTTTTCTTCAGCTGCCGGACCAGGGAGCCCTTTTCCTCTTCATTCTTACTTATAAGTTCTTCTATCCTGGATTTAAACTTCTCAACTCTGCCATCCAGCTCCTTCTTCTGAAAAGTATGCAGGTTTATGAGATTCTCCTTATCTTTTTCAATATCGTGAATCTTAATTGAGTGCTCTTTTTCCATCCGGGTTATACGGCTTTTCAAAGAAACGATATTTTCTTCCAGGTCCGATTTCTCCTTTTCCTTTAACTCAATTTTTGAGGAATACTCTTCCTGGAGGGCAACGCTCTTATCCTCCGCATCCTGCTGGAGGGAAAGCATCCTCTGCCTTATTACCGCAGCCGTTTTTTTAAGCTCTTCTATCTCTTTATCCTTGTCCGCGGCACGGGCACGGAGAGAGGCTTCAACACCGTTTTTCTCCTCACGGAGACGCCGTATTTCATCTGAATATTTTGCCTTGACCGCTTCCAGTTCCCGCAGATGCTCTTCCCTTTCCCTTTCCAGGAAAGCCCTGCTCTGGGCAAGACGGCGGCGGCTTTCAAAAAATTCTTTTTTAAGGTCGGATAGGCGGGCCTTTAAATCCCGGCGGGCTTCCCTGTCGCTTTCCTGCAGGTTTCTTTTCTCTTCCTCCAGGGCTGCAATGCGGGAAGAAAACTCCTCCCTGGTTTCCTGAATCTGGGAATTATACATTGCCTTCCGGGAAGCCAGTTCAACTTTAAGGGTATCTATTAAATTCTCTTTTTCCGAAAGACGCTCTTTCCACCTTTCTCTTTCCTCCCTGAAGCTCTCTTTACCCTCAACCTTTCCCTTAAGCTTCTGCTCCAGCTCGTCCCGGGTCTTTTCCAGTTCGGTCTTTTTTATCTGGTATTCAGCCCTCAGCCTGGCCTGCCTTAGGTTCATCCGGGCCTTAAGCGAGTTTATCTCTCTTTGCTTTGCCGAAAATTTCTTTTCCCACTCATTTCTTTCCCGGGACATTTCCTTTTTCATTCCCCTCACTTCCCGGTCAAGGTTTTCCTTGCTGATGTTAATCTCTTCTATGGAACGGGAAGGAGCAGCTTTTTCAGGGCGCTCACCATCCTTCTCCGCGGGGGAGGAGGAGGTATAGGGGATCTCTTTTTTTAGTTCTTTTATCTCGCTCTCTATTTTAGATAAGGTTTTTTTGATTTTTTCGATCTTCTGGCTGTCAGACTGCGGATCAAAATTTTCAAGGGCTTCTAGCAGGCGACGGCGGGCATCTATCCTTGCGGAAAGTTTAATACTTTTATCTGTAACTTCATTCTGGCGGTTATCTTTTTTCATTTAAAGCAGGATATCGTCTTAAGCATTAAAGACCCCGGAAGGCTTTATAAAGAGGTCTTTTAAAATGGCGGGGTGGACGAGACTCGAACTCGCGACCTCCGGCTTGACAGGCCGGCGTTCTGACCAAACTGAACTACCACCCCGCTTTAATTAAAATATCAGCCTGCAGAGTTATAATTAAAAGAGGCTATTTTTTATGCGTTGAACAGTACTTAGACCTTCCTGAAGCACTGGACTTGCATTTCCTTTTTTTCCCGGTCTTTTTGTCAACTACATTTGCGGCGCATCTGGCAGAGGTTTTTTTACAGGATTTTTTCATAGCCATATCTTTCCTCCTTAAAATATCACCCTGACTTAGGTTTAAGTATACAAAAAATATTTAAAAAGTAAAATTTAAAGTATACCCGCGCATATATAGGCTGATAAGTTATTTTAAAAAACTGCCCGCAGAGCCGCCCTGTAGCTTCTTTCCGGAGCCGGATACCAGCCCGTTCCGGTAAACTCATCCCACCAGGCCTGCGAATAAAGTTGGTTAAATAAATTCCTGACTCCCAGCTTTATTTCCGCGCCCCTTACTATGGAAATCAGGCAGTTCAGATTTACCAGCGTGTAGCTGCTTAGCTTGGAAAGGTTATTACCATAATCCCCTCCCCGGTAACGTTCCCCGGTATAATGGGAGTCAGCTGAAACCTTAAACCCTGGATAGGGGCGGAGAGAAACGGCAGCTGAAAATTCATATCCGGGAACAAGCGGCATCTCGTTGCCCCTGTAATCGCCTTTTCTGAAAAGGGTTTCTCCGGCAGAAGCTCCCAGGCTAAGAGAAAGGTTTCTGAAAAGAGCAAGGTCCGCGGATGCCTCCAGCCCGTCCCTCCTGGTGCGGTCGGCATTTATATTCCTTTCAAGGTTATCGTCCCACTTTATCATATCATTAATAAGTTTACGGTAAGCCGAAACCTTCACTTCTCCCCACGGTATACCCAGTGCGACACCCGCTTCATAGGTTTCTCCCGTCTCAGCATCCAGATCCTTGAAAAAACCTTCAAATATACCCTGAAAAGCGGCCTGTTCATCCGCCGCCGGGTAGCGGTAATGGGTTCCGGCGGAGAAATATCCCCTTAAACCCGGATAGGGCATATAGACAAGACCCCAGGTAAAAGCATTGCCCCGGTGGGTGCGGGAGCCGTCAGCTGTTTTTAAGCTGTGGGCTACCTTTACCTCTGCCTCTTCACGCCGGAGTCCGGCCGAAAGAATAAGATTTTCTGCCGGCTCTGTTTCACCGTAAACATAAGCGCCGTATGAGGGCATTTTTATATCTACTTCCGATAATTCAATATCCCTTTCCTCTGAACTGAAACGGTTAAGGTCAAGGGTATGTTTCCCTATATCGCCTCCAGCCGAAAGCCGGAGAGGCATTAAAACTTCATTTTCCATTTCAATAAACGGCGATATGTAGAGGTAATTCATTTCCCTGTCTGCAAAACTTCCTGACGAAGGAAAATCAACCTCCTCCGACCGGCCGGACCACCCCCCCTCGGTCCTTAAGAGGATAGAACCGGAAAGGGGGAGCTTAAAGCTGCCGCTTATTTCCCGCCGCTTTTCCCGGGATTCGTCTTCCCGGTTATCTGCTCTGGTCGCATTAGGCCACCCGCTCCAGTCGGTATACCGGGCCTGGGTGCGGTCCTCCTTAAGTTCCGCCCTGGTAAGGGAGCCGGGCATCTCATAAAAGGATTCATAAAGGCTGCCCCTTAAAGAAACTTTTATGCCCAGGGGCAGAGAGTTTCCGGAAGCTTTAAAGGTAACACCTTCGCTAAGGTTCCCGCTCCGGGAGCGGTAGCCAGTTTCCCTGAACCTTTCACCGGATAAGAAGAAGGCCCAGTTTCCGGCAGAACGGTTAAAATTCACGCTCTGGGAAAAAAGGCCGTAACTTTCCGCTCCGGTGGTCAGGGCCAGGCTGCTTTCACCTTCTCTTGCATCCCGGGTAATGATATTTATTACTCCCCCCGCGGCATTATTGCCGTAAAGAACAGACCCCGGTCCCCGGACAACCTCTATTCTTTCAATTGATCCCACCGGAATTTCCAGCCAGTTTATTCCTCCCATATCCGGCCGGTTTATGCGGACACCGTCCACCATTACCAGTGTGCCCAGGTGGGAATTCTCACCCATACCCCTCAGATCAACCCTGGCCTGACCCCTTACCCCCGTAAGATTGGTGCGGTTTAAACCGGTCTGGCCCCCTAAAACCTCATCCACTGTTTCCGCTCCGCTTTGGGCAATCTGGCGTGAAGTTATTACGCTTACCCATCCGGGCCAGCGGTATGCCTCCACCCTGCTCCGGGACGGTGTCACTACAACTTCACCAAGGTCACCCATATAACCGGCAAAGAGAAAAGATGTCCCCGCCGCCAGCAGCCAGTACGCTAAAGATAAAATAAACTTTTTTTTCATTAAATTTCTCCTCCCTCGAAGATACTTGCGGTCCGGCAGTAGCCCGGGCTCCCTGGTCATTCAGGATTACCGTTGCGGGGCAGCAGGGAGAATCTCACTCCCATTTCCTCTGTCCGGCCGCCTCAGGGAAGAATAAATCTCTTCCCTTTAACCTCTTCCACTCTTATATCCCCCCCGTAAACATTTTCCAGGAACCTTTTATTGATCACCTCATCGGATTTTCCTCCTTTTAAATATAATTTCCCGCCCTTTACCACTGCAGCCCGGCTGCAGTAGGCCGGAACCAGGTTAATCTCATGCAGAACAGCCGCAATTGTTACCCCGGCACGGTTTATCTCTCTAAGCAGCCTAAAAATATCGTTCCGGTGATGTACATCCAGATGGCTGGCCGGTTCATCAAGCAGCATCACCTCCGCCTCCTGACATATGGCCCGGGCCAGCATCACCCTCTGCCTCTCTCCGCTGGAGAGGCTGACCACCGGCCTTCCGGCAAGGTTTTTTATCCCTGTTTTTTCTATTGCGGAAAAAGCCTTTTCCCGGTCTTCTTTACTTGGTCCGGAAAATTTCTGGAGGTAGGGGTTGCGCCCCATAAGTACAGTTTCTAAAACCGTAAAAGGAAAATCTGCCGGCGAGTTGGGGGGTAGAAAAGATATAAGCCGGCTTCTTTTTCCGGGTTTCATAACCTGTATATCCTCGCCTTTTATTTTTACCTGCCCGCTTTCGGGTCTTATTATCCCCGCCATAATTTTAAGGAGAGTGGACTTTCCGCTGCCGTTAGGGCCTATTATACCGGTAAAGGATCCCTCCTCTAATTGAAAATCAATATCCTCCATTTTAAAGAAATTGCCGTATCCGGCAGTGACTTTTTCAAGTTTAATGCTCATTTTCTGGTTAAAATGTAAAGAAAAAAGGGAGCGCCGAAAAAGGCGGTTATTATCCCTGCCGGTATCTCCATCGGGGCAAAAAGGGAGCGGGCCAGGGCATCGCTGAAAACCAAAAAGCCGGCCCCGAAAATCGCGGAAAGAATTAAAAGCCTCCGGTGGGCGGCCCCTGAAATCATCCGCACTATATGAGGAACGGCAAGCCCTGCAAAAGCTATTATCCCCCCCACCGAAACAGAGGCTGCCACCATTACCGCCGCAACACCGAAAAGAAGCTTTCTCTTTTTAACCGGATCCACCCCCAGGGAAAAAGCAGGGCCGTCTCCCTGCGTCATAATATCAAGGTCCCTGCCGAATAAAATAGATACTGCTGTACCTGCGGCAATAATAATAGCAGAGATAATCAAAAGAGAAGGAGAAGCAAACTGAAAGCTTCCCGTAAGAAAAAACATTATACGGTATACGGAATCCTTATTAAGCACCATTATTAAAAAGGTGACCGCCGATGCCAGGGAGCTCATTACCACCCCGGCAAGAATAAGGGACTCGGGCGAACTCCTCCGGGAATAAATAGAAATGCGGTAAACGGCAGCAGTAAGAGCCAGGCCGG
>PWQF01000255.1 GCA_003556865.1 Elusimicrobiota bacterium
CCTCCCGAGCCTATTATCAGGGTATTATTCGGGTTCCCCCCTTTTCCCAGCCCCGCTTCCTTTAAGGTTTCAATCTCTTTTTCAAAACAGTAGGTGCGTGCCGGGGATATCTGCTCCTTAAATGTTTCAGCGCATATCCTGAAGCGCCGGTACGGAGAGCCCGGAACCTCCTCCCTGTAGCTGATAGCGGCATTTATGATAAAATCGGAAGAGGGAAAGGCTGCTATAAGGCTCTCATCCTTCCTGCAGAAAAGCGGTTCCGAAAGAGTGAAAAATTTCTTTTTGGTTTTCTGCTCTTTTATTCCGTTCTCAACTATTTTCCGGGTATAAAGCCGGGCGCTCCCGTCCAAAGCCGGCAGCTCTTTTCCGTTTATCTCCGCTGTAAGGTTATCTATTCCAAGCCCGCAGAGAGCAGCCAGAAGATGCTCCACCGTCATTACTTTAACCCCGTCTTTTTCAAGGGTGGTCCCCCGGAACCTGCCGGAGGCGTACCGGGCAAGGGCCGGTATTTCCGGGGCTCCCTCTATATCGGTCCGCCTGAAAAGTATACCGGTATCCTCCGGTGCGGGAAGAAGGGTCAGGGAAGTTTCTTCCCCGCTGTGTATGCCTGCTCCCTGAAACCGCAGCGGAGAAGAGATTGTTTTCTGGAACTCAGTCTTTTCCTTCTTCAATTTTTTTCTTAAGCTCCTCCACCTTTTTGAAAAGTTCGGGAAGCTTTCTGGTAAGGGCGTTTAATTTCCTGGCTTTTCTATGCTCTGTTGCAGGATACCCCGAAACCAGGGCCCCGTCCGCCACATTCCTGGTAACCCCGGCCTGGGCTCCCACTTTTGCCCCTTTTCCTATCCTTATATGTCCCACAACCCCGGCCTGCCCCGCCAGGACAGCCCCGTCTTCAATCACCGTAGAACCGGCTATCCCCGCCTGGGAAACAATTATACATTTTTTGCCTACCTGAACGTTATGGGCTATCTGCACAAGGTTATCAATCTTTGTTCCCTCCCCTATGCGGGTGGGGGAGGCCGACCCCCGGTCTATTGTGGTATTGGCCCCTATCTCAACCCTGTCGCCTATCTCCACCCCGCCCATCTGGGCGGTCTTAATGCGGCGGCCGTCCTTAAGGGTATACCCGAATCCGTCGGAGCCTATTACCGCACCGCTGTGTATTATAACCCCATCCCCTATCTTAACTGAATCCATTATTTTAACGCCCGGATAAATAACGCACTCTTTTCCTATTCGGCAGTTCCTGCCTATATATACCTGGGGATACACATAACTTTCTTCCCCAACATAAGTTTTCTCCCCTATCACGCTGAAATCCCCTACAGCCGCCCCGGGTGAAATCCTGGCAGAAGGGCTTATGATACTCTTTTTGCTGATACCTTTCAGCGGGTGGACTTTTTCTCCGCATAACTCCCGGGCGGCCAATGTGAAAGCCAGCTGGACATTCTTAACCCTAAGCAGGTTTGGATGGGGGCCTGATTTAAAATCCTCGGGGACTAAGACGCAGGAAGCTTTTGTGGTTTTCATTAATTTCAAGTAACGGTAGGAAGAGAGAAAACTCAGGTCTCCGGAGTCCGCCTCCTCCAGGGTATTTATTCCACTGATCCGGGTTTGGGGGTCCCCCTCTATGCGGCCGCCTGTAATTTCAGTCAGATCCTTAAGCTTAATACCGGGGTGCCTGTTCATTTAAATATTCTATAACCTGCCCGGTTATATCTTCAATATCGTCTCCGGTAAAAAAAACAATATCCCCGTCCAGCAACGCGGTATAGCCATCCCTGCGGGCTATATGCCCCACAGCCTCGTAAATGCGGCTCATTATATCCCGCCTGTATGCCTGCTGCCTCTCCTCTATATCTTCCAGGCATTGGGCCCTGAGTTCATCCAGCGCCCTCTCCTTTTCCTGCAGGAGCTCCTGAAGCTCCTCATAGGATTTTTCTTCCCGGGGAGGATCATCTTCGCGGGGGGGCTCTTCGGTTTCCGGGATTTCCGGAAGCGGCTCTTCTTCCAGCTCAGCCGGGGCCCCGGGTTCATCATCACCGGGCTCAGGGTCCTGTTCCGGGTCCGGCCAATCACTGAGCCTCTCCTCTATCCGCTCAATTCTTTCCCTTTTTTCTTCAACCTCAATCCTCTGGCCGCGGATCAATTCACCGATATCCTCCCGGGCCTCTTCCACTACTATAAGATTCTCGTAAACTCTTTCCAGGTCAACATAACCCAGCCGCTGGGTTCTTATAACCACTGCCCCAGCCGGAATACTATTAATAAATAAAAGGAGAAGTACCGCTGCAGCTTTTGCCGGGAACCCCATTAAAAAATATCCCCCATAGTAAAATACCATCTCCCCCCGCGGTCGGGCCTGTCAATACCGAAACCCCAGTCAATCCTTATGGGAAACGCCATGGTCTTAAACCTTATTCCCGCCCCGTAACCCCTTCTCAGGTCATTCTCTCCGAAATTCATCCTGGCCTCATCCAATTCGCTCCAGGCCCCCCCCACGTCGTAGAATATAGCGCCCTGAAGTATGGTCTGACGCCGGTCCCTCACTATGGGAAATTTTATTTCCGCGTTAAAAACAGCCTTGTGGTTCCCCTCTATCTCATAATATTCATAACCCCTTATGGATTCGGAGCCGCCCACGTAAAACCTTTCATAAACGGGAACCGCATCTGTATCCCCGTAGGCGAAAGCGCTCCCCAGCTCCAGGTTTAAAACCCCCACTATATTTTTGTATAGGGGGGGAAAATATGTCTTTTTAGATTCAAACTTGGAAAAATTTACATCCCCGCCGACAATGCCGCCCGCGATCTGGTTGGAAAAGCGGAGGTTGTATCCGGTGCGGGGGTCAAAAGGATAATCCCTGGTATCAAAACTGATGCTGGGAGTTATCGAAGAGGTTACCCTGGTCTCCTCTTTAACATCATCCTCTATCCTGCTGTCCACTTCATAAATTTTAACCTCCTCAAGCGAATACCTCATCCGGCCCGTAAATATATCGGTGAAATGGCGACCCAGGGAAATGCTGCCCCCCCTCCTGCGCTCTTTATAATCATGGCCGGTAAAATAACGGCGCCGGCGCACCGTATTGTAAAGGCTGGCGCTGAAAGGTGTGGGGGTCCGGAAAAGATAAGGCTCCGAGAAGCTGAGCCTGTAATTCTGTATCCTTCTTCCAAATTCCCACATTGCTGAAATCCGCTGCCCCCGGCCCAAAAAATTCTCCTGGGATACCTGCAGGGTTCCCATAACCCCTTCCTGGCTGGAGTAACCGGCACCTATGCTTGCCATCCCTGTTTTCTGTTCTTCAACCACAAAGACTATGTCAATTTCATCCTCTTTTTCAGTTGGGGAAAGTTCCAGCATCACATCCTGGAAAAAACCCAGCCGGAATATTCTTTCCTGGGTTCGCCTGATTTCACCCAGGTTAAAGGGTTCGCCTTCGGCAACGGTAATATGCCTCCTGATAACGTAGTCGCGCGTCACCCGGTTTCCGGATATATAAACGTCCCTTACGCTTACCTCGGGACCTTCGTGTATCTCCAGCATCAGATCCACCTCTCTCTCCGGCCGGTTAAAATCATGGCGGGGAAACACCCCGGAGCTGACATGGCCTATCTCTGCGTAAAGCTCCTGTATTGCTCCTATTGAACTGCTTAAATCCTCGTCTGAATATAACCTGCCCTCCCTGAGGCTGAGGGCACTTTTTATCTGTGAGTCGGTATAGAGCTGGTTGCCGCTTATATTGATCTCTCCCACCTTATACCGGAAACTTTCGGTAATAAAAAGAGTGATAAACATTTTTTCACCGGCAGGATCAAAGGTAACTGACGGACCTTCAACTTCCGCGTGAAGGTAGCCGCTGTTAAGGTAATACTCCCTTATCTTTTCAATCCCCTCCTCCAGGGGCTGCTCCCGGTAGGGGTCTCCCTTCTTTAACTCTATCATATCCCTTATCTTCTTATAATCTCCCTCAAGAACCCCAAGAATATTTATTTTTTCCACATTGACTTTTTTCCCCTCAACCACATGAAATGTAAGGGAAACCTTATTATCCTCCGAAAGAGGCGATACGTATGAGTCAACCTTTACCGCGGCATACCCCCTTTCCCTGTAAAACCTTTCCAGGGCGCGGGCCTGGGCGTCAAGTTTAAACTCATCATAAAAATCTCCGGCTGAAATATCCAGCTCCCGCCTCAGCCTCCGGGAACTGAGGGCCTCGTTGCCTTTGAACTCCAGCGAATCAATAAGGGGTTTTTCCTCAACGCTGTAAATTACTATTATATTGCCCTCTTCATCTTCCTCGGTATATACAGAAATATCCTCCAGCTTTTCCAGCCCGTAAAGCCGGGGTACCGCTCCGGCGGCGGCCGCGGAATCAAACAGGTCACCGGCCCTGAAAGGAATTTCTTTAAGTATTTCATCCTCCCCGAGGCGTATGTTGCCCTCTATAACTATTTTTGATACGAGAGGCGCCGCGGCCTCTTGACCCTGGTCAGGGGACGAAGGTTCCCTGGCCTGCAGAGTAAAACCTCCGGCCAGAACAGCCGCTGCTATAACCCATATGACTCTTTTAAATATTTTTTTCATTATTTATTTTTATATTCCTGATTTTTTCAACAAACCGGCTGCAGGTGAATAGAACCAGTTTTAACTGCTTAAAACTGCTTTGGGGGATTTTACTAAATAAAGGTTCCTTTGTAAAATTAGTTTAAGGCCAGTGCCGGATCCTTACTCCGGCCGCCCAGGCTGCTCCATCACAATGCTTAAAATCCTGTAAATAAGCTTGGCGGCGGTAAAGTCGGATACCCTGCTGCGTGGTGAGGGGCAGAGCTCGCTGAGGGAAATACCCCTTATCCTGGATGAGCGGGATATATTTAAGATAAAATCATTAACCTGGCGCCAGGTTAAACCTCCCGGTTCCGGGGTGCCGGTGGAACTGATTACCGAAGGGTCAAAAACATCAAGGTCAATATCCAGAAAAACATCTCTCCCCAGCTGTTTCAATATCTTTTTCTCCCATTCATTGCCTTTAACTGCCTGATGGGCAAAAACAGTTTTATCCGGATCAAGTAAAGCTTTTTCAGAGGCATCCATGCTTCTTATACCTACCGGGAAAATATTGGAGTTAAACTCTCTCACCCGTGCCATTACGCAGGCGTGGCTGTAGGGGCTTCCTTCATAAGAGTCTCTTAAGTCCGTGTGGGCATCAAGCTGAATTATGCTGATATCCTTAAAAACATCCGAAGCCGCCTTAATTGCGCCCAGGGAAACTGTATGCTCCCCGCCAAGGGTAACGGGAAATATGCCTTTAGTTAAAAATTTCAGGTTAAGCTCCCGCACCTTCCCGACCATAGATTCAGCCCCCTTCTCCTTTACCGGTTCACAGGTATATATCCCCCGCCGGTAAACCTCTGAATCGGTCTCTATGTCGTAAAGCTCCATATGGGCCGAAGCCTCTATTATAGCATCCGGACCCCTGACAGAACCCTTTACCCAGCTGCTGCTCTCCTCAAAAGGCACCGGTATAACTGCCGCCCGGGAATTTTCATATGAGCTGAACTGCCTCTCCAGACCGCCGTAATTATTCTTCATTTCTATTGCAGGAAAAAAGCTTAATCCGTAAGGAATACCGCCGCCGCCACAACCGAGGTCCAAAGCCCCTTTTTATTTCCTTCAGCCGACTGGGAAATGCTCCTGGTCTTAAATATGTGGCCGCTGGCCTTATAGACCTGCTTTCTTTCGTCCCAGGCCTGCTCCGGGTCAAAAGGGACCCCAAGGGTGGTTGCCAGCATTGTAGCCGCCAGGTCTTCGGCATAATCCCCGGCCACCTTGGCCGTCTGGCCGTAAGCGTGGTGCTCGGAGAGGTAACCGTAATTTTTTTCCTTTTTAGGCAGAGCCGCTCCTATGGCCGAAGAGACCAGCCGGCTGGCTTCACAGGTATCATTCCTTGCCATTACACAGAAAGTTATCTGTCCGGGCTTCAGGTATTCAAGCCCCTTTTTTCTTGATATTATCCTGCATCCCGGGGGGAGTATGCTGGAAACATATACAAGGTTGCATTTTTCTATTCCCGCTGCCCTGAGGGCAAGCTCAAAAGAGCCCAGCCTGTCCTTGTGCACCCCCGCGCCCCTTGTAAGAAATACCTTTGACGGAACTAAGTTATTCATTATCCTCCTCCAGAATAGCGTTAAAATTTCTCTTTTTTCTTTCTTTCCGGGCCCCGCTCTGGTATGCATAGCCGGCCAGAAGCGGGAAGGTTAAGGTGGCTTCTGAAAATATCATCTGTTCCATACCCTCCTCAACCTTGCCCCAGGAATGGGCCTCCTTAAGGGTTGAGCCGGAAAGGCCCCCGTCCCTTTCATCGGCCACTGTTATCTGGACCGCATATTTATGCATTCCCGCCTCACCCTTTAAAATATCGGCGGCCACTGTTATATCCTGGGCAAAATTCTTGGGAACACCGCCCCCGATCATAAGCAGGCCGGTCTCAAGGGAAGCCATCTTTATCCTGGTAAGTTCCAGGAAATCCTTAACCGAGTCAATGGCCACCTTAGGTTTATCTTTTCTTCTGTACTGGTGCTCCACCAGCCCGAAACCGGCGCTGGAATCTGAAAAGGCGGGAACAAATACGGGGATACCTTTTTGAAGGGCAATGCGCGCCAGGGAATCCTTGCCCATATCTTTCTCCTTAAGGTAGCGGCCCATATGAATTATAAATTCCCGGGAGGAATAAACACCGGGCTCCATTTCATCGGCTATTTTCTTTATGGTGCTGTCGCATTCCCTGAGCTGGTCCTCGTCTATATAGGTATCATAAATCCTGTCTATGCCCTTTTTCATCAGCTCCCCGTCAGGGGCAAAGGGGCTCCCCTTATAATGGCTGAAGCCCAGGGCCTCAAAAAAATCCTGGTCAAAAATCAGGGCCCCGGTGGAGACTATGGCGTCAACCATATTATTTTCCGCAAGGTCGCAGACAACCTTTCGGAGCCCCGCGCTGAATATTGAGCCGGCCAGGCATAATATTACCGCGCACTCCCTGTCCTGAAGCATCTTACAATATATCTCTGCTCCCCGGGCAAGGTTCCTGGCCTGGAAAGACATTCCCGAATACTGTTTTATAAGTTTAACGCAGTCGGTCTTTTTTATATCAAAGTGCCTTATCTTTTCTTTCAGCATATCTTTTTTATCCATCACTCTTCTCCTTTAATTTATAGCGCCCTTTTTTTAAAACCCTACTTTAATTTAGGGAGATTTTAACCTATCAATTCAAGAAAGTAAAGAGATTGGAGCAGGACTTCATCGCTGCAGAGGGGAAGTGGTGGGCGGAACAGGACTTGAACCTGTGACTTCTGCCGTGTAAAGGCAGCGCTCTAGCCAACTGAGCTACCCGCCCG
>PWQF01000156.1 GCA_003556865.1 Elusimicrobiota bacterium
CTGAGCATAAGGTGATGTATGAGGAGCCTAAAGAGCTTCTGGCGCATCTGGATTATGAGGGTATTGATATACAGTTTACGGAAAAGGGAAGCATCGGCCTGGATACTCTTTTAAAGTGGGCTCTGGGAGCCTTAGGGGTAGGCGCGACAGGTACGCTCCTTCTTTCAGGCGCCTTTACGGGTGTTCACACTGATATTTTATCACCGGGAATAAGTTCACTTTCCGCTATAGGGGCCGGTGCGGCTCTTCTTCTTCCTTCAGTATTTATGGGAGATTTTTCCGGGAAAATTGTTTCCGCCGATTTTAATGAACTTTTCCGGGAAGCGGTTGAGCTGGAGCATAGCTTTAAATTTGAAGAGGCCTGGAAAAAATATGAGATGGCCCGTGATGCCGTTGATAAGGAGAATGAAGATTATTTAAAAATAACAGCCAGGCTGGATAATATTGATAAGCTTATTGCAGAAAAAGAGGCTTATGAGAGAATACACCAAAATGCAAAAAAGGTCCTTTTTGAGACCGGTATAAAAGTCAGCAGGGAAATAGTTGAGAGGGAAGGTATTTATAAAACTCTGATTGAATCGGAAAAGGCTATTTACAACGATAACACAGAGCGACTTCATATAATATATCTTCCGGAACCCGAAAAAGGTATAGAGGCAACCCCTCTTATGCAGGAGCTTTTTACTCCCTTAATGATGGAGGGGAAGGTTACTGTCGATGAGAGCGGCACAAGGCTCATATATACAGAAGAACATATGCCGGAAGGTCCTGTAGACTTTGTGCAGGAAGCGGTTGATATGGCGGTTGAGGCGGCAAATAATTGGGAGTATCTTCCCGGGTTCGGCAGCTATGCCACCGGAGGTTCCCCTGTATTTATAGAAGAAGACGGTGAGCGTAGAAATACCACTGTAGAGGATCTGGAAAGGGCACTGAATACAGTAAAAGAATACAGTGACATAATAAAAGTTGTGACCAGCCCGGTAAAGGTTGCGGTTGGGAAAGGCCAGGAACAGGCAGACGTGGTTTATGAATCAGCCCTGAAAATGGATGAAATCCTTGACGATGTCAAAGGGATTGTTAAACAGATAGACGCTTCGAAATGGTCTGATGAACAGGTTGAAGAATTTGTAAGACCCGATTGGGTCCACTGGTTTGATCCCGTAATGAATATGGGAGAGCTTAAGCCTTATCTTAGCGCCATGGTAAGAAGCGCCGAGGCCGGTGCTAATGTCGGGCTGGCTTCTATGCCTATGTCGGGTGAAAATGCTCCCGCAACACCGGAAGGCCTTTTAACTGTAGCCCACGCCGAAGTTCTTTTTCAGGTGGCGCTGGCACAGGCTGTAAATCCCGGCATAGTAACTATTCACGGGGGGTTTCCCTGCCCGACAAAACTTACCGGCCCTCAGACTTTTTCTATGAGGCACGGTTCTGATGCTCACAACCTCGCAAATCTTTCTCTTTCCCGCTTAAACATGTGGGTTACAGGACTGCCAACACACCAGTCCGCAGCTTCAAATTACAGGGAAAAAGCAGATGCGGAATCATATAGATACGGAGTGAAAGGCAGAAACCTTATGAGAAGAATGGGGTTTCATATGATCCGCCACGGTTTTGGGTTTGTAGATAACCTAATGGCCTTTAATCACGAGAAATTTGAAGAAGAGCTTGCCGCGGAAAGGAAAGTTCTTGAAAACCTCAAGGTGGACCCCTTGCGCTCTCTGAATCCTATTGAAATACCGGCGGATCCGGAAGCTTTAGAAGTAATATCTGCAGTTAAAAGCGGCAGGTACCCGGATATTAAGCATACTACGGATAATATTCTTTCTTTAAGAGACTGGGCCAGGGAAAACGTAAGGGAAAGACCCCTTGAAGAAACCGGGGTTAAGATAAAGTTCGGAACTGCAGGCTGGCGCGGCAGGATAGGTGAGGATTTTGTTCCGGCCAACATACGCCGGGCCGTTCAGGGAATAGCCGAATATTACAACAGGCATATAAAAGAGGGCTATATTCTTATAGGTTATGATCCCAGGGCCTATAACGCGGAAAACGCAAGGGAAGCGGCTGCAATATTGGCGGCCAATGATATAAATGTGCGAATCATTGCCTCCGGGCCCACACCTTCCCCGGTGCTTGGTTATATGGCCAACAGCAGTGATGATATAACGGGAGTAATTAATTTTACTGCCAGCCATAACCAGAAAGATGATAACGGAATAAAATTTTCTCCGGAGCACGGGGGGGTGGCCGGAGATGAGATAACAGAGCTTATATCTCAATATGCCAACGGTAGTGAAACCTACAGGGTTATTGACTACGGGATGGCTGAATATGAGGGCCTTATAGAAGAAGTAAAGCCCGGGGATTCTGTTTCATCTTATGTTAACGACTATTTAATTCCAAGGCTCCGGGAAGCCGGTGCATGGGATACAATAGCTGAATATCTGAGTGAAAATCCTGAATTCAGCGTTATTCTTGATCCTATGCAGGGGACAGGGGTCTCCTATAAGAAAGCCTTATACGGTGCGCTGGAAAAGGCCGCCGGGCGGAACTTTACTTCAATGATAAATGAAGATAATACCGACCCGGAATTTTCCCTGGTCAACGGTGCTCCTAATCCTACGGAAAAGGATAGCCTGGAGTCTCTTTTTAACGCTCTTGAAAATAGCGATGGTAAGGCAATGGGTATTGCTGTTGATGGAGATTCTGACCGTTTCGGGTTTATTGATTTTAACGGAAATGAGATAACATCAAACCAGTTTCTGGGGATGCTTGCCTATTTCCTGCATTCAAAAGGGTACAGGGGAGCTGTAGTTAAATCGGTGGGGACAAGTAATTTTGTAAATGAAGTAGCTAACCATCTTCAGGCTCCTGTTTATGAAAAAGCTGTCGGATTTAAACATGTTGTTAAACAGGCTCTCCAGGAAGAGATTCTTGTGGGAGGCGAAGAGAGTGCTCACCTTATGGCCGGTATGCTGGGGGAATCATGGGATGACGGTATAGCCATGGGTATACTGGCGCTTTGGATGATAGCTGATTCCGGGAAGAGTCTTTCCGATTATTTGAGTTATGTAGAGGAAGAGGTGGGAAAAACTTTTCACTGGGACAGGGCTTCAGTGAAGCTTACCCCGGAATTAAAAAGTAAGGCTCAGTCTCTGGTAGACGGTGCAAAAGAAGGCGGAATTGATTATGTCAGTGGGACGTTAAATGAGCTTGGCGTTGATAAGGCGGTAGAGGAGATAATTACGGTTGACGGTCTTAAAATTATATTCGCGGATAAGAGCTGGGTTCTTATCAGACTCTCGGGAACTGAAGCGGCGGCAAGGCTATATATGGAGGCTTCCGACGAAAATTCCCTGGTAGAAATAGAGAATATCGGCAGAATGCTGCTTGGTGAAGCTAAAACTGATATGGTTGAAGCCGAAAAGTTTGTCTACTTTTTCGGGGCTGGAAATACGGATGGTTCCGGTGAAATGAAGGAGATAATAGGGGGGAAGGGGGCCAATCTTGCCGAAATGTCAAATTTAGGCCTTCCCGTGCCCCCAGGATTCACTATAACCACCGAGACCTGCAGGGTATTCAGCCAGAAAGGTGAATATCCTGAAGGAGCATTGCAGGAGATAGAAGAAAACCTGAAATTGCTTGAGAAAAAACTGGGTAAAAAACTTGGAGATAATGAAGACCCGCTTCTTGTATCGGTCCGAAGCGGGGCTGCGGCTTCTATGCCCGGTATGATGGATACAGTATTAAACCTGGGGCTGAACGATGAATCAGTTCAGGGTCTGGCCAAAAAGAGCGGAAATGCAAGGTTTGCCTGGGATTCCTACCGCCGTTTCATACAGATGTTCGGAAACGTGGTGATGGGCATTGAAGGCGAAAAATTTGAGCATAAGATGGAAGCTCTTAAAGAGTCAAAAGGAATTAAAAAAGATACAGACCTGACTTCTGATGATCTTAGGGAACTGGTGGAAATATTTAAAGATGTATATGAAAGTGAAACCAAAGAAAAATTTCCTTCCGATCCCCGGGACCAACTGAAAAAATCCATAGAAGCGGTTTTTGCATCCTGGGAAAATCCCCGGGCAAAATTGTACAGGAAGAAAAATAATATAACCGGCCTTATAGGCACAGCGGTAAATGTGCAGGCAATGGTCTTCGGTAATTTCGGCGAAGGTTCTGCCACAGGAGTGGCCTTTACCAGGAACCCTTCCACCGGGGAGAACCTCTTTTACGGGGAATATCTGCCGGATGCCCAGGGTGAAGATGTAGTTGCAGGGATAAGGACTCCCCATTATATTACCCTCAAGGATTCAAGGGAATGGGCAGAGGCTTCCGGAATATCGGAAGAAGAGAGAAAGAAAGAGTTTGCCAGCCTTGAAGAGACAATGCCAAAAATATTCAACCAGCTTATGGATATAAGGGAAAAACTTGAAAACCATTACGGTGATATTCAGGACATTGAATTTACCATCCAGGACGGGGAACTTTATATGCTTCAGACCAGGTCCGGTAAAAGGACAGGCCCGGCAGCTGTGAAAATTGCCGTTGATATGGTAAGAGAAGGGCTTATAGATGAGAAAACAGCCGTAATGAGGGTGGAACCGAAAAAACTTGACGAACTTCTTCATCCCCAGATAGATCCCAAATCATCTTATGAGGCAATTGCCAAGGGGCTTCCCGCTTCACCGGGTGCTGCAGTGGGAAAAATATATTTTGATTCCGAAGTGGCTGAAGAAAAGGCAGCCCAGGGAGAAAAGATTCTTCTGGTTAGAATTGAAACTTCCCCTGATGATATAGGGGGTATGTATGTTTCTGAAGGCATACTTACCTCAAGGGGAGGTATGACTTCCCACGCCGCCGTGGTAGCCCGGGGAAACGGAACACCCTGTGTGGCCGGGTGCGGAGACCTTGTTATTGATTATGAAAACAGGAGAATGACCGTAGACGGGAACGTATATGAAGAGGGTGACTGGATCTCCATAAACGGAACTACAGGGGAAGTTGTTGCCGGGAAGGCCCCGCTTATAGAGCCTGATATGTCGGGAGATTTCCTTCAGATTATGAAATGGGCTAACCAGTTCAGGAGGCTGGGTGTAAGGGCCAATGCCGACACTCCGGAGGACGCGGCAAAGGCGCGGGAGTTCGGTGCGGAAGGTATCGGGCTTACCCGCACAGAACATATGTTTTTCGGAGAAGAAAGGCTTCTTGCGGTGCAGAGAATGATCCTTTCGGGGAAAGATGAGGCCGCAGCCGATAAGGCCATTGAAGAACTTCTTCCTTACCAGAGGGATGATTTTAAGGGTATCTTCAGGGCAATGGAATCTCTTCCCGTAACCATAAGGCTGCTTGATCCGCCTCTTCACGAGTTTTTACCAAAGAGTGACGAGGAAGTTAAGATGCTGGCCCGGAAGCTTAATATGGATGAAGATAGAGTGCGCAGCACGGTTGAGTCGCTTAAGGAAGAGAATCCTATGCTGGGCCACAGGGGAGTGAGGCTGGCCATTACACGGCCTTCTCTGCCCAGGATGCAGACAAGGGCAATCATAGAGGCTGCGGCTGAGCTTGCAAAAGAAGGGATCAAGGTTGTTCCCGAGATTATGGTACCTCTTATCTCCTCCAGCCAGGAATTTAAACTGATGGAAGAGATTGTAAGGGAAACAGCTTCTTCTGTTATGGAAGAGATGGGGGTTGAGGTAGATTATAAGGTGGGGACTATGATAGAGATACCCCGCGCAGCCCTGGTGGCTGACAAGATAGCCGAAACCGCTGAGTTCTTTTCCTTCGGGACAAATGACCTTACCCAGATGGGTTTTGGCCTTTCCAGGGATGATGCAGGTAATTTTTTACCTGAATTTGTGGAAAAGGGGCTGCTGCCGGCGGATCCTTTTGCTGAGCTGGATACAGAGGGGATAGGCCAGCTTATTGAAATTGCTGTTGAAAAGGGCCGTTCTACAAACCAGGACCTTAAAATGGGCATATGCGGAGAGCACGGGGGGGATCCTTCTTCAGTTAAATTTTCTGCCGGCGCGGGACTGAATTATGTTTCCTGTTCGCCTTTCCGGGTTCCCATAGCAATAATGGCCGGAGCTCACTATGCCATTGAGGAGGAAAAACGTATAAATAGCATAGAGTTAAAAGAACTCTCTATAGATGAGTCTCTGTGGCAGGATATACAGGATTTGGATAGTGGAAAAATACCGGGTATAATAGAAGCAATAAAATCCAACCCCCGGGCGGTAATAGGCGACCTGAGTGAATTAACTGCGCTTGAAAGCCGCGAACTGGAAAATATAAGAAGTCAGGTGGAACTTCTTAAAAGAAAAGCTGCTTCGGAACAACCGCAGCCTTTTTCACTGATCCATAACACAATAGCCTCTATAATTACCGGTGCTGCTTTTGCTTTTTCTTTTATCCTCCCCGATAGTGCAATCTCTCTGCTTTTCATGATATCTTCCGGTGCAGTCTTTGGCATCTACACATATCAGCTGGTAGAGGCTTTGGTTGCAAAGCTCTTTCTTTCCCGGGAAGATAAAATTGATGCCGGACTCTTTGAAGAAATTAAAACTTTATTTACTAAAAGAGGAGCCATGGAAGTGGTGCTGGATAATCAGCCGGGTGAAAGCAGGCTGAGCTGGCACCGGATTGCCCAGACTGATCATTCTAAAGGGAAAGTTACCTTGGCATCCTGGCTGTTTGCCGAGACTGATTCAGTTATACTCGGATTGTTAAGAAAGTTACTGCTTTTCAATGTTGTTACCCACGAGACCTTAAGGCTTATGAGCTACAGCACAATAGATGTGTACCTGCATAAGCCCATAATGATGGAAAGAGAGGCGGCCCGTATGCTCATGAATAGGGCCAGAAGATATGAAGGGGCGCCGGCATCCAGGGAGAGCCGCGCGGTGTCGACTGAGGCCCGCCCCGTATACGAGGCCCTTTTAACAGGCCAGGCTGATGAGGGTGTTGCCGAAATCATATCCGGGATATCTTACGAGGATCTTATAGAGGGTCTTCTTGAATACGATAGTTCTGAAGGATCTCTTGATCCTGCTCTGCGCAGTAAGCTTGAAACTCTTGAGTCCGTGGCTGCCTATGTGGATGCGGATATGAAGCAGATGCTTAAGGGTGTTATAGCTGATTCGGTATCGCAGCAGGCGTACTTGAGTTATATGGAGAGCCTGGATTATGATGATGAGCGCCTTCTTGCCAGCCAGATATGGTTTGAGGCAATGAGCGTTTCAGAGCAGTACAGCGTTGGCTTATTCGGGTCCCTTACAGGCCGGGCGGTATTTAATGATACCTTACGGAAACGTTTTAAGGCGCTTGGCAGCCTGCCTCCTGAAACGGCAAGCAGAGTAATGGAGCAGGTCAAAGAGATTCAGGCCGGGTA
>PWQF01000123.1 GCA_003556865.1 Elusimicrobiota bacterium
CCACAGGAAGGGCATTTGGATTGCTCAGAACCCGCCCTTGTCCCCGCCAGTTCTTCAAACTTTCTTCCGCACCTAAGGCATTTATATGTATAAATAGGCATAATCTAAATGTAGGGAGCAACTTTATTCATTATGCTTTCCTTGGGAACAGCACCTGTAATTTTTTCCACAACCTCGCCCTTTACAAATAAAACAATCGTGGGAATACTCATAATACCGTAAGTGGATGCGGTAGAAGAAGCTTCATCAACGTTAAGTTTGCAGACCTTAAGCCTCTCCTTATTTTGAGAAGCAATCTCATCAATCACCGGAGCAAGCATCCTGCACGGACCGCACCATTGCGCCCAGAAATCAACTAATACCGGTTTTTCTGCATCCAGAACTTCCTGTTTAAAGCTTTGGTCATTTACTTCAATACTCATTTAATACTCCTTTTAATACAACTTAACAGATCTTCCGCCACGCGTGGACATACCAGAAAGTAACACCTTTTTTTACCTTCACGCCGGTAAGCCACAAATCCGGCATTTCTTAAAATTCTCAAATGCTGAGAAATATTTGCCTGCCTCAATTTCAGCTCTTTTTCCACCTCACCCACGCATAACTCCCGCTGCAGAAGCCTATTTATAATCATAAGCCTGGATGGGTGAGCAAGTGCCCTTAAAATCATTGCATGCTCCCTATAGTTTTTCTGCACATTCATATTCATATATTCGCATATTATTATATGTTTTAAGTTCTATCGTGTCAAGTCTTACTCTTAGAGGCATATGAAGTAAAGGCCAAAGAAGAAGCCCATACGCTAACCCATACCGCTACTAAAAAGCCAGATGCACCAGCCAAGGCCCGGCATAGTTCATAACTAAAAAACGGAAGATTCAATAGCTGAATAGCCGAGGAAACTTCAAGAGATTTAGCCATTATCATTCCTATCATCCCGCCAAGATAAGCCATAATAAGAGTATTAACCATTGTGGATGATATATCCCCTCCCACTGAAAGTCCCGATTCATAAAATCTGCGCCGACTTAAAGTGGGGTGAGAGCCCTTAAGCTCCTGCATAGAAGAAGAAACACTAATTGCTGCATCCATTATAACCCCGCTGGCGCCCAGAATAACTGAAGCCGCAATAAACTGTCTGAAAAAAGAAATTTCATAATTTCCTTCTTGGATATAATTAAAAAGGGATATTTCTTCCATAAAAAATCCAATTATCCCTGATAACCGAAGAAAAGCCACAGTAATAAGAGCGACGGTTCCAATACCAGTAAAAGCACCTAAAATAGCCGCCTTACTTTTTGCTCCCCAGCCACCTACAGCCAACATCGTGGCCAAAACCATAATCATTGATGTCAGCAAAGCCCACAAAACAGGAGATTCCCCGCCTGCTGCCATAGGAAGAAATATAAATCTTAAGACTACAATACCCAGAATAAGGGCCAAAAGTGACTTCAAACCTCTTTTGCCGCATATAATAACAACCAGCCCCACAAAAACCAGCACCAAAATCAGAAGAGGCCCCACTCTATCCACCCCCTCTATAAGAATATTTTCAGGCCCCTCCTTGTCATCATAACTTATCAGCAATCTCTTCTGTTCAGGTATTTTATCCCTATAATGTAGGGGAAAAGTTTGGACATACACTGAATCCCCGGAGTATGGTCCGGAAACAATAAGAAGCCTTAAAACCCCGGCTTCGTAATAAGTAGGCTCTCTTAATTCCTCTGCCACCCTAGCTCTGGCATACTCTCTTTCAGAGCGGGAAATTTCCAGCAGCGGATGAGAGCTATATTCAAGGTCTGGCCTTTCCATCCAACTTCCTCCCCACAAAAAACCCGATAAGCCAAAAAATAATAATATGAGAAAAAATAGAGACTTCATTTTTTTACAAATAAAATTCCACAAAAAAAAGAAGTAACCGGAACACTTATAACCATAGCTATGCTGGATATAATGGCAGAAGACGCCAGAGCAGTGAAAACCTCAAAATTTATAATACGTAAAAATTGAATATCTAAAACATATACCAGTGCAATAAGTGGAAGGGCAAGGCCAGTAAATGCCAAAACCAGGCTATTAAGCATTGTAGCTGTTATATCACTTCCGATATTCATTCCTGCTTTAAAAAGAGAAAAAGAGGCCTTTAAATCCGATTTTAAAGAAATATGCCAGCAGCCGGAACTAATTGAAGCCCCTATATCCGCAGCCGCACCCATTGAAGCAATCATAACCACAGATGCGAACAAGCCCCTAAAATCAGTAATATTCCAGCCGCTTATATATCTTGAAGCAGTTTGAAGAATCCTGCTTCCGGGAAGGAAAAGACCGCTTACATTTATTACAGGCATAAATTCATAGGCAATAATGCCCCCGAAAGCTACTCCAACTACGGATCCCAATAAAGCTGCTGAAAATTTTCTGCCGCCGCCCAGTATTAACCTAAGGCTTAAAGCCGCGACCAATCCCTGAATAAAAAGCACTGTAAAAAAGGGCGAATAACCCTTTTTAATAAGAGGTATTATTATAAAAATTACGGAACAAATATTTAACAACAGCGCTAAGAGGGCCGGCCACCTGCGCCAGCCTACAAGTGCCAGAAAAATAAATATAAAAAAAGAAATAAGAGCAAAAACCCAGGGACTCCTGTAATGGCCAGATATAAAAAAGCGGAGATCATTTTGCCCTAACCCAAGAGTTTTTACTAACACTTTATCCCCCTTCTTTAATCTTATATTATAAGCTTCATCTTCCCAGATAAGGTTTAAAGCATATATTTCAGAACCGGCATACTTGCCAGAAATAAGCTTTGCCTTAACCCTCTCTCTCCCCTCTTCTCCCTTGAAAACCGGATCTTTAATTTCCAACACCTCGGCCTTATAGTATTCATCTATCCCCGCACCTGAAGCAGGAATGCTCAGAAAAAGAAAAAAGAAAAGAAATAAAAATAAAATTAACGGGGGGTAACCTCGCCCGGCAACCTGCTTCATAATTTTCAGACAGTTTTTTCTACAGACCTTCCGGGGCTTATATTTACAGTTGCTGGAATATAATGGGTGCTTTTTAGTGAACTTCATTATTTGCCTTTGCTATTATTGATCTTTGCAGAAAATTAAGCTCATTTTTATAAATCAATCTAAAATACAAATAACAAAATTCTGCTGGCATTTTTCAATTAAATGAATACCATTGAAAAAACCTATGCTCGCTTTTATCTTTTACGGGGGCCGAAAATGGCCGTGCCTATTCTCACTATGTTGGCACCCTCCTCTATTGCCACCCTGTAGGAAGAAGTCATACCCATGGAAAGAAATTTCATTTCAAATGAGGTGCGTTGTCTTTTTTTCAGATTATCAAATAATTCTTTAGTAGTTTTAAAATAGGGTCGAAAATCTTCTGAGTTACCCTTAAAGGGCCCCATAGTCATAAGGCCTTTAATCCTCAGGTTTTTAAATTTTTCGGAAACCTTTAAAATGAAGGATTCGCCATCCTCGGGAAATATTCCATATTTATTTTTCTCCCGCCCGCTGTTTATTTCCACAAGGCAGGGCATAATTATCCCCCTTCTTTTGCAAACTTTATCTATTTCTGCTGCCAGCCGCCAAGAATCCAGACTTTCAATAAGGTTAAAAATTTCAACTGCCTTTTTCACCTTATTTCTCTGCAGGTGACCAATCATATGCCATTGCACTTCATCCATAACAGCATATTTAGTTTCTTGTGCCTCACCCACATAATTATGACCCACCGCCTTTACCCCCCCATCAATGGCAGCCTTTATTTCCCGGCCGCTCCTGGTTTTAGCCGCGGCAACAAGTTGCACACCGTTAGGAAGTCCGGCCAGTATATCGGCCGCATTTTTCTCAATATCCCTTAAGCTCACCTGCCCCTATCCAGTTCCTCGTGAGGCCGGGCTATAATATAACTTCCCGCAACCTGCCCTCTTTCCCCTGCAGCCCTGAGCGCAGCATCCATAGCTGCCCTGATATCAGCAATATTACCCCTGAAAATAAGGCTCGCCATTCCTCTACCTATTTTTTCCCATCCCTGAACAATTACTGTTGCCGCTTTGAGTCCTGCATCCATTCCTTCTATCAGGGCTGCTATCCCCCTGGTTTCTAAAATACCCAAGGCATCTCTTTTGTTATTTTTAGTAAAAACAGTTTCTTCTTCTCGTTTTCCTATCGGGGCCACCTCTTCTGTTCCGGGGTGAGGATTAGCTATAACGTAAGAAGATATAACTTTTTTGATTTTAGATGCAGCCAGAGAACCCTCTTCTACCGCAGAATGTACTGCTGCCACCCCACCCCTATAAAATACTGTACAAAGCCCGCTGCCTACAGTCACCCAACCCGGTATATCCACATCTGCTGATTTAATTCCCTTATCAGCGGCAGCGGCCATTGCTGTAAAGCCTTCAGTTTCAACCATGCCCAGGGAAAGTTGATCTCCACCGATATTAACAGATTTTTCATCTCCGGACCTTTGGGAAATAAGAGAATAAACACGCTTATGGGGTCGAGGAATTAAGTTCAAGGCAAAATAACCTCCCAGTTTCCGGGCTAATTCTGCTGCGGCATCTCCTGCCGCCCGGGCCGCCCCCACCTCTCCCCCATATACAGTATTAACCAAGCCGCTACCGATGTTTACCCTTCTAAAAAACACTACATCAGAAGTTTTAGGCATTATATCCAAGGCTCCAATTATTGCAGTTTTACCCCGGGCTTCTATAAATATAAGAGATTCATTATTACTTATAATTTTTTTATTCATAATTTTTTGTAAAAAACTCCTCTATCTTCTTTAACTTTTGATACTTTACCAGAATTCTGAAGTTCCCGCAAATATTTGGCAGTCCCTTTTTCATCACTTTCTATTACCGTTTTTATCTCCATAAATGTTGAGGGCCTTCTTCCTAAAAGAGCCAGGATTTTATTTTTCCCACCAGCCTTATTTTTACTCCCATTCACGTAAAATCTGGAATCCGCACCGGCCGGACCTATTATCCAACTATTAAGGGGCAGTAAAAACTTTTGTATCTCTTTTAATTTTTTTTTACCTGCTGGTCGAACCCCCTTAACCGCCGGTGGCCGGTCCAGGGAGTTTATATGTATCTTTCCAGGTTTGATGTCGGTCAGTATTTTTTTTAATAGTTTTAATTCGTTTTCACTATCATTGATGCCGGGAACAATAAAGATCTCCACCCACAAACGCCCTTCAATAAGCTCTGACATTTTTTTTATTCCTTCTATCTGTTTTTTTAAAGTAACAGATTTTACGGGACGGTTAATCTTCCGGAACACTTCCTCTGTAGAGGCATCAAGAGAAGGAATAACTATATCCGCCAAAGCCACCTCCAAGCGTACATCCTCCCTGTAAAGAAGGCTTCCGTTTGTAATAACTGCCGTTTTATAATGCGGATATTCTGATTTTATAAAAGAAAGAATATTACCCAACCCGGAATTAAGAGTGGGCTCCCCAGCACCGGAAAAAGTTATATAGTTTAGGGCGGGATGACCATCCAGGGCTTCATTTAATTCTAAAATTATTTTTCCGGGTTCTATATACTCTTGCCTGATAACAACTGGTTTAAGAGTGGGCCCGCATTCACAGTATATGCAGTTATAAGTACAGCTTTTATGAGGAACAATATCTACTCCCAGAGAAATTCCCAGTCTTCTGGAATTTACCGGACCGAAAATATATTTATTTTTATTTATCCCAACTCCTTTTTCAACATTTTACGGTGACTTACAAAGGGAATTTTTGAAATATCTTCTATTTTTCTAAATTTTGCTTCAAGGGCATCATCTCCCGCCTTAAGTCGCCCCCCCATCTTTTTAATAAAAAAACCTACAGTTAGAACCGCGCCATAATTGCTGCTGGGCTGCAAATAGGCTCCAATAAGCCTTATAACCTCACCCTTAATGCCACTCTCCTCTTCTAATTCTCTCAAAGCTGCCTGTTCAGGACTTTCATCAATTTCTATAAATCCTGCAGGAAGAGACCACTTGCCCTTCTGGGGCTGCACCCCCCTCTTAACCATAAGAACTTCTTTTTTGCTATTTAAAACCAGACAGGCGGCCGCGGGTACCGGATTTCGATAATGTATCCAGTTGCAGGACGGGCATTTAAGCCTATACCTATCCTGAATAACGCTTTTCTTAAGCTTGGCGGCGCACAGGGGGCAGAATTGAACTGGAGAAGCAGATATTACTTTAGGGGTCAAAATCCGCCGTTTTCTTTGTAATCCCGTATAAAGTTTTCCACAGAGCGATCATAACTTTTTTCAGCTTTAGTTGAAAAAAAACAAGCCGGGAGCTGGTTAGAATTTTTATGATAAATTATACAGTCACAGCACCTACCCTTGCGAGAACAGGGTTCGTATGTACAGTTGCAGGAAGAAAGATTTTTATCTATATTGCATTCCGCCATTTAAACCTCCTTTTTTTAACACTGCTATAGTTTTCAATCTGTATACCAGTAAAATAGTATAAACTTATACTTCTCAGGTCAAATCAACCGCTATGTCTCCCGGGGCTTCTTCTATATTAGAAGAAACCACCGGCCTTAACCAGTTTCCTTTGATATAATATAAAAGGCATAAAACAAACTCTCCGGCTCCCCCTATTATAAAAGCATTCCACACCCCACTTTCTTCTCCCCTAAAGGCCCCCAGCATATAGGCCCCGCCCAGCCTTAACAACCACATTCCTAAGGCAGCTATCATCATGGACTGGAAAGTCCTTCCAGCCCCTTTAAAAGCGCCTCTTGCAGTTATAGCCGCACCCAAAAAGGGGGCCGTAAGGGCAAGCCGGGCGATAAAACCGGCGGCAAGACGGGCTGCTTCCCTCTCTCCGGCTCCTAAAAAAAAAACAGCGATATTATATCTAAATAAGTAAACCAAGCCGGACATAACAGTAAGAAACAAGAAGATAAAAACAGAGGATTCTCCAGCTACCCTGTAAGCTCTTTTTTTTAAGCCTGCACCCAGATTCTGACCTACGGAAGCCGCCGCACCCGTACTTAAGGCAAGGGCTGGCATAATAAAAGCGGAAAAAACCCTTAACCCGACACTGTAACCAGCCATAAATACCGTACCGAAAACCGCTGCGATAGAGGTTAGCAACATCATTCCCACACCCTTTACCGCATGCTCCAGAACCGCCGGCCACCCTAGGCGGCACAATTTAATTATCGTATTTTTTTCAGGGATGAGATCCTTTAGTGAGAGTGAAAGGGCAAAGGGCCCCTTAAAAAGAATCCAGATCCCCGCTGCAGAAGCAGCTAGGCGGGAAATGACCGTTGCTAGAGCGG
>PWQF01000049.1 GCA_003556865.1 Elusimicrobiota bacterium
TGCTTCGGCGCCTGAGGAAGAGGAGATAGCTCCTCTTCCTGAGGCGCCGAAGCAGCCATACTTTTTCTTATGGAAACATATAAAAGGGGAAGCATCAGAACCGCATATGAAATACAGGCTATTTTAATATAAGGAGCCCGGTAAAAATAAAGAACCCGCGGGCGTATTTTATTAAAATAGCCTTTCATTTTTTCTTTAAAATAGTAAATAGAATCTTTATCATTCATAATATCTTCATCTTTTTTAAATTTGTAAATTTATCTTTTTCAATCTTATATTTCATAGTGCCGTCGACGGACTTTGGTATGCGCAACATATAAAGTTACAACGCTTGTTTAAGATATTATAACACAAACAGCTCATAATTGCTAATATAATTATATTAGGAAAACTATATATAAAAAAAGAAATGTGAAAAAGTCAATCTATTTTTTTTGTGGTATAAGAAAGAGGGCGCCGGCGCCTACCAGGGACATATTATTTTTAAAGCCGGAAATTTTTACCAGGCATTTTTTATGTTCTGAAGCCATGACAGATTTTTTAAGTTCTTTTTCAAGGCTGCCCATAAAAAACCTGCTTGCCCGGGCTATGTTTCCACCTATTATTATTTCCTGGGCGCCGGTCATATTTACCACCCCCCCCAGATAATAACCCAGTAAAAAGCCTATTTTATCCCATACAGCAAGCGCCTTTTTATTTCCGCCGGAGGCAAGATTAAAGAGTTCCCGGGGGCTTTTAACATTTAAATTCTCCCATTCCGCAGCCCGGTCGGGGATAAAAGCGCCTCCGGCCACGGTTTCAAGACATCCGCGGGACCCGCATCCGCAAAGGGCGCCGCGGGGGTCAGTCTTTACGTGGCCCAGTTCCGCCGCTCCCTTCAGTATGCGGCCGTCAGCAATAATCCCCCCGCCTACACCGGTCCCCAGTGTCATGGAAATAAGCCTTGTGGTAGAAGGCTCTTTTTCAATATTATAACTTGCCCAGGCGGCTGCGCTTCCGTCATTTAAGACGCGGAAAGAACGTCCCAGGGGTTTAAAAAGCTCTGCTAAGGAGATATCTTCCCAGGAAAGATTGGGAGCTCTCAGAAGTTTTGAGCCGTCCGGGCTTAAAAGCCCGCAAAGGGATATCCCCGCCGCCATTTTCCGCCGGGGATCAATCCGGTCAAGTCTATCCTTTATCTTTTCAATAATCTCCCGGGGGCTCCCCTCGGTAGGGAAATCCGATTTATGTTTAATTTGGAGGTTCTCTTCTATCAGTCCAACCGCCGTACCCGTGGCACCCATATCTACTGCAAGCACTTTTCTCATTTTTTCACCTTAATAAACCTATTCTTGCCGGCGGCCAGTAGCGCAAAAGAGCCTTCCCTTTTAAATATTTATGCTTAAGGGGGCCCCAGGATCGGGAGTCAGAAGAAAAATCCCGGTTATCACCCATAACAAAATATGTATCCTCCGGAACAGTAAAAGGTCCGAAATTATCCCTGTACCTGCGGTCGGGAGGGAGGTAGTCGGCCCTCGGATATGTATTGGGATCCTTATGCACCACATAATACTCCGTTATTTTTTCCCCGTCAATATAAACCTGTTTATCAATTATCTCTATTTCCTGCCCTCCTGTTGCTATTACCCTTTTGATAAAATCTTTTGAAGTGTCCAGCGGATAGTTAAATACTATTAAATCCCCTTTTTGAGGCTCTCTGAATTCCAGAACCCTATTTTTTCCGCTGAAAGGAACCCTTATCCCATAAATAAATTTATTTACAAAAAGATGATCCCCTATTCGAAGAGTATCCTCCATGGAGCCGGAAGGAATCTTAAAGGCCTGTATAATGAAAGACATTACAAAAAGGGCTATGACCACGGCCCAGAGGCCGGCATTCATCCATTCCTTCAGCTCGGCGAAAACTTTTTGAGGTGCCCCCTTTTTATATTTTTTCAGCCCCATCCCGGCAATGAACCGCAGGATTATAATTGCTCCCGTTATGTATAGAAGTTTAATCTCCATAACTTTTTACCCTGATGAAGGCCTGAGGCGGAATACTTACATTTCCTATCTGTTTCATTTTCTTCTTACCTTTTTTCTGTTTTTCCAGGAGTTTTCTCTTCCTGGTTACATCTCCCCCGTAAAGGCCGGCGGTCACATTTTTCCTTAAAGCCGGAATATCCATACGGGCCACTATATTCTTGCCGGCCATGGCCTGGAGGGGAATCTTAAACTGGTGCTTGGGTATCTCTTCTTTAAGCTGTCTTAAAATATCCCTGCCCGAACGGGCCGCCTCCTCTGACGGGACAATAAAGGAAAGGGCATCCACCTCTCTCCCGTTTACCATAACCAGCAGTTTGGTTAAAGAACGGGGGTTGTAGCCTATATGCCTGTAGTCAAGTGTGGCATAACCCCGGCTGGCAGCCTTAAGCTGGCTGTAGAAGCCGCTGACCAGTTCCCGCAGGGGCAGCTCATACCTTACAATTACCCTCCTGGGGTTTATATATTTCATCTCCACGTGATTCCCTCCCCTGCTTTCAAAAAGTTCATATATCTGCCCCAGGCACTGGTCGGGAGTTATCACGGTAGCCTCCACAAAAGGCTCTTCCACCCTGCTGTATCCGGACTGGGGGAAATCTATGGGGTTGTCAATGGTTTTTCCGTCCACTATATACTCAACCTGAGGTTTTGTAACCAGAAGTTCCAGCCCGTACTCATCTTCCAGGCGCCCTTTTATTATCTCCATATGGAGCACCCCTAAAAAGCCGCACCTGAAACCGGGGCCCAGGCTGGGAGAATCCTCGGCATGAAAACTGAAAGATGTATCATTAATTGAAAGTTTATCTAAAGCTTTCTTTAATTTTGAAAAATCCGCATTATCAACAGGGTAAAGTCCTGCAAAAACAAAGTTTTTGGGAACCTGAAAGCCTTCAAGAGCTTTTTCCACACCCCCGCAGCAGGAAGTTACAGTATCGCCTATTTTAATATCCTTAAGGTCCTTTATACCGCATATAAGGTAGCCTATCTCCCCGGAAAAAAGTTTTTTTACCGAATGCATCTTTCCCACCCCGAAATAACCCATTTCCTTTATATCATATTCTTTTTCAGCATTTAAAAACCTTACCTTTTCTCCCGTCCTGAAACTTCCGCCGCTCACCCTGATATATGCTACGGCTCCTTTAAAAGGGTCAAAAAGAGAATCAAAAATAAGTGCCGAACTCTTATCCCCTGTTAATTTTCCGGGAGGGGGAACCCTTTTTACTATCTCATCCAGCAGCCGGTCAACCCCTTCACCGGTTTTCGCGCTTACCCTTACTATCTTTCCCTCCACTCCGGGAAGCGCCCTTAACTCTTCTTCGGTGTCACTTACTTTGGCAGTGGGTAAATCTATCTTATTAAGCACCGGTATTATTTTCAGACCGCTTTTTAAGGCCGCGTCCAGGTTAGCCACGGTCTGGGCCTCCACCCCCTGGGAAGCATCAACAACCAGGACCGCGCCCTCGCAGGCGCTTAATGTCCTTGAAACCTCATATGAAAAATCAACATGGCCCGGCGTATCAACTATATTTAAGACCTCCCCCTTGTAAACAGCCCTTACAGCCTTGGCTTTTATGGTAATCCCCCTTTCCCTTTCCAGAGCCATTGAATCAAGTATCACCTCACGGTGTTTTCCTTTCTCAATATCTCCGGTTATCTCCAGTATCCTGTCGCATAACGTGGATTTTCCGTGATCTATATGCGCAATGACTGTAAAATTTCTCACTTTATTTTAAATACCTTCAAGAGTTTCCCTTCTTGATTCCTTAAGCACTGCATTTATATCCCGGGGCCGGTACATACCCGCAACTTTATCTGCAAGAGCTTCGCACTTTTTCATATCCGTATTTATTATCAGCTGTTTTACCTTAGGAATTGCCGAGGCGCTCATAGAGAGTTTTCTTATTCCCATCCCCAGCAGAAGCTCCGTATAAAGGGTATCCCCGGCCATCTCCCCGCAAATACTTAACCCTATGCCTGAATCCGCTGCTGCCCGGGCGATTTTTTTTATCATTTTTATAATAGAAATATCGGCGGGATTGTAAAGGTAGGAGACGCTTTCAAGTATCCTGTCCACAGCCAGGGTATATTGAATAAGGTCATTGGTCCCTATGCTGAAAAAATCTACTACACCGGCAATATGTTCCGAATCCATTGCGGCGGCCGGGGTTTCTATCATGCTTCCCACCTTTATCTCCCGGTTAAAAGGAATTTCCTCGGCCTTAAGCTCTTCTTTTACCTCTTCCAGTATATGGTTTGCGGAATCAATTTCCCTTACACCGGTAATCATGGGATACATAATCATAACATTTCCTTCTGCCGAGGCCCGGAGTATTGCCCTGAGCTGGGCCTTAAAAAGGCCGGGGTATGCAAGGCATATCCTTATTCCCCTCATTCCCATAAAAGTGCTTTTTTCAGCTTTTATTCCCAGCTGGGCAGAAAGTTTATCTGCCCCCAGGTCAACGGTTCTTACCGTCAGGGGGCGGGGGTTCATAATTGCTGCCGCCTGTCTTATTTTTTGATAGATCTCTTCTTCTTCAGGCAGTTCGCTGCGGTTAAGATACATATATTCCGTTCTGAAAAGCCCTACCCCCTCGGCCCCGTATTCCAGGGCAACTGAAGCTTCCACTGAAGTTTCTATGTTTGCTAAAATTTCTATCCTTTGGCCGCATCGGGTTATCGCCTTACGGTCTTTTAATTTTATAAGCTCCCTTCTTGCTTTTTCTTCAAGGCGCTTCTTTTCCCTGTATTCTCTTACAATTTCAGGCTCCGGATTTATATAGACAACCCCTTCGTTCCCGTCAACTATAAGCAGGTCTCCCGGGGAAACATTTCTGGAAATTCTTTTAAGACCCACTACAGCTGGGACCTGGAGTGACTCTGCCATAATGACGATATGGGAAGTCCTCCCCCCAACATCGGTAACAAAAGCTATTACATTTTCCTTTTTAATCTCAACCGCATCTGAAGGGTGGAGGGCGTGGGCCGCCAGAATCACCCTGGTCTGTATATCCTTAAGGGTTACTGTTCCGCCCCCCAGAAGATTACGCATAACCCTGTTTCCCACGTCCTGTATATCCCTGACCCTGTCCCTCATATATTCATCATCCAGCATGGTAAAGGTCTTTGTTATGCGGTCTATTACCGACTGAAGGGCATAGCCGGCATTCACCTTGTCCCCTGTTATTATCTCTATTGTATCCTTATATAGAAGGGGATCCTTTAAAATAAGCATATAGGCGTCAAAAAGGCGGGCATATTTTTTACCCATATCCTCAACGGCCTTATCCCTTGATTTTTTAAACTCTTTCTCGGTAACGGCAACAGCCTTCTTAAAACGGCTTATCTCTTTTTTTATACGGTCATCCGCCACGCTGCGCTTGATAACGCAGTAGGACTCCTCCGCAAGTATGTAGGCCCTGCCTATTGCTGTGCCCGGTGATGCCGGTATGCCTTTAAGTTTCATCTGCTTTCGTAAAATCCCCGGCCTACAACACCGGCAAGGTGCTTTAAGGCCCGGTCCTCGTCTTCCCCGCTGGCCCTTATTGTTATCTTGCTGCCCTTTGAAGCAGCCAGCGTCATAATTCCCATTATGCTTTTGGCGTCAGCCTCCCGGCCGTCCCTCAATACAGTAATGTCGCTTGAAAATTTAGAAGCGTTTTCAACTAAAACAGATGCCGCCCGGGCGTGAAGGCCCAGCTCATTTACTATTTCGCATTTAATTTCTTTCATAACTTAAATATTCCTTTTAGACTATATAATTAAATTATATCCCACTGCGGCAGCCGTGATAAGATATACCAACGTAGTCGATGATAACTTAAAATGCCGCCTTAAAAAAATCACCAGAACGGTAAAAAGAGTAAGAATATAGCCCCTTACAGGACCCCAGCTTATAAATGCCGCCGCCAGGCATCCGGCAACTGTAAGCAGCCCCGCTGCAGGGAGAAGGGATACAATCCTGCTGCGGCCTATCTTTTCAAGATAGTCGGATATGGAGGATTTCCCGTAATAAGATGCTTTTAACGACCGGCACCGCAGAAAGAGCAGAGGCAGATTATATAATAAGAGTATTCCCGCAGGGATAATATATAGGGGCCTTATATTCATAATTGCCCAGCATACCCCCAGCAGTCCCGCCAGGGGACGAAAAGTAGACCAGAATATCTTATCCCCCAGGGCGGCAATGGGCCCCCCCATTCTAAGTTTATATTCCCTTAACTCCGTCTCTTTTGCTTTTTCTGAAAGGTCCTCCCTCCCTTCCTCGCGGGCGCAGTGTCCTATTATAAAAGAAGCCATATAGGGGTGGGTGTTAAAAAAACCCATATGCCTCATTACCGCATTCTTAAGCTTATCCCCTTTATAGAGCTCCCTTAACCGGGGCATAATTGAATATAAAAATCCCATCCCCTGCATATTCTCAAAATTCCATAAAGCCTGGAGAAGAAAGGAACGGAAAAAAATTTTAGTTATGGTTTTCATCTCTGCCTTGATTTTTTAAAAATAAAAGTTGTAACAGCAGTCCCCAGACCCACAGAAGGAATAAGATAAAAGGCATGGCTGAGCCCGCCCTGGCCTTTTACTCCCAGCAGTCCGTAAAGGTCAACAAAAACCGTGCGTCCCGCAGCCATTAAAACAGCAAGAAAGAGAGCCCCTTTAAGAATAAATAGCAGCCAGCCCCTGTATATGCCCCTATCCACCGCCTTCAGGTCCCCGCTTCTTATCCTGTCCTCTATCTCACCCGATAATATAGAATTATATTCCCTGTGAATAATATCCAGCTTTTTAAATAAGATTCCGAAAGGTATCAGCAAAAGAACGGTAAAGACTATGAAGCCCCGGCTGGCCTCCGGGGAGGCGGGAGAAAAAACAGAGCCCAGGTATGCGGCAGCTACGGCCACAACAGTGGAGTCGGGAGGTACGGCATTGCCCAGTGGAATTACGCTTATCCATACCAGCTCCATTATTATTCCCACCATTAATCCGGACTGTATATCCCCCGTAATCAAGCCTACTACAGGGGCGCATACTATGGGCCTTGACAACATAAACTGCCCCGCAGCCGTAGCATCGGATGCCATAAGCCCTCCCAGAAGAGAAATAATCAGAATATCCATTATTTAAGCCTGTTAATGCTTTCCATAAGGTCCACCCCCTTGTCCCCGGGTAGAGATCTGCTTTCCAGGAGCGCGCCCATCGCGTTTATATCCTTAAAAGCGGCTATATCTTCCCCGGAAA
>PWQF01000109.1 GCA_003556865.1 Elusimicrobiota bacterium
CTGATGGACGAGTGATGTTGTACTTGAGCCACTTTTGAAAGAAACGGGAGTGGAGCTTGTAGTATATTCTATTAACGAGCCCGGAAATACATCGAACGGTTAGAAGTAAAAACGAGAAATCAACGCAATATTCAAACCTCTTAAAAACAACATAAGGCTTGAACTGCGATTGCCAAAGTCTGATGAAATCGACCAGCTCATTGAATCACATGACCTTGATGAGATAGGTTATGACAGGCACTGGGGCGCATACAGAATTAAATTGAACAAGAACGAAATCAAGAAGAAGGCGGAAGCCCTGACATCAATGCTTGAAATGGCTGAGAAAAATTTTAATAAATAGCATGATCCCAAGGCCATTGCTATACTTTTACTAAATTTCTTTTTCTTGCCATAGTGGTGGAATAATCGTAGCAAAGGTGGCAGTTTCATGTGTAACTGTTTACGCCTCCCATTCAGAGTGACCAACCGGCAGGCTGTTCAATTCTGATTTCAGCTTTTTCCAATTTGGCTTGTGCTACGAGAGAATCTAATATTGAGTGTTGAAGTACGACATCTTAAGTCACGTCATCAATCCTCTGAGTTTTTCTTCTAATGCTTTGAGCTTAAGATTCAGCTCCACTTTTTTGTTGAACTGTTTGCTCTTGGCAATCCCGCTTTTCAATCTTGCAATTTCTTTCTCTAAAGCATCTACCTTCTTTTTATATGCGACCAAGTCCTGTATTGGCTTGGAAGCCATTGATGCTTTACCAGATAGCTGAATGCAAAAGTCGTGGTAAACGGCATCTATGCTCTTTTTAAGTTGAAAAGAATACTTGTTTTCAGATGCCTGGAACCATTCTGTTTTAAATGTCCAGTCAATTACTGCATTATCCTCATTAACCGGATGGGGGTGCTTTGTAGAAGTAGACAGCTGAACCATGTTTTCGTGCTCAATCACAAAGACAATGCTGTAAGGAATGGCCTTGTCAATGATGTCAAGGACAGGCTGAACATCTTGTTTGACCTTGAGTTCTATCCTGAACACCTGAATTTCCAATATGTCTTTAGCAACAAGATTTACCGTGGCTGTAGAGATTTTGTGAGTCCAGGTTATGCGGGCAATGAGGTTGACGAATAATTTCTTTTGTTTCGCCGTGGTATAGCTGTCAAAAGCATTCTTGGGGATTACCCTGTTTACTTTGGTGGTATGAGGTAGCCTGAACAAATCCATCTAACGCACAATCAAAAAGGATATAAGCTTAAAGTCTTCAATACCCTTGAATGTTTCTACCAAAGCCGTGGTTCCACCTGATCTGAATAAACTGAGCACGTCCTTTTCTTCTTCTGTGCGCAGGATGGTACTTATACTTTGTTTCAATAGCTCTGAATAGGCCTCCATGTCATGGTATTCATCGGTTTCCAAACTTAACTCCAAGCACAAGTCGGTAATAGGCTCACTTTTTCCTTTGCAGAGCATTCGCACGGCATCGAGTATCTTTTTTGAGTCAACATGACTGAATAAAAGCTCCCCGGAACTCTTCATGTAAACCAGATAATATGGATGAAGCCGGTTGAGTTTGTTGATGTTTACACTTGGATTGACATTCTTCAGGACAAACACAACCCCTGGCTCCAACACCTCTGTTGCCTTTACAACAGCATGTAACCCTTCCGGGATGTTTTTAAGCTCGCCATATGCCTTGATGTAATTGGAGAGGTCGATTCTAAAATCGTTCAGACCAAGATCGGTTATACTGACTCCTTCCCTAAGTTCTTCCAGGTCGATGACTTCGTCCTGTAATTTCTGGAGCTGAATTTTCCGGTACTCCAAATCTTTCTCCTCTGTATTCAGAATATTATCATCACCGGTACTGGCCATATTGCTAATCAACATCCGGCTTTCAACTCGCTGCTTCAGATTTATGTAAGCGTCAAGTGTCACATCAGGCCAGAAGTTGACCAGGGTAATGCTGCTGTTTTTTGACCCAATGCGGTCAATTCGGCCAAACCGCTGAATAATTCGGACAGGATTCCAGTGAATGTCGTAATTGATGAGATAATCACAATCCTGAAGATTTTGGCCCTCGGAAATACAATCGGTGGCAATAAGCAGATCGATCGAAGCATCCAGTCTTGGATATAGCAGCTCTTTGTCTTTTGACAAAGGCGAGAAGCATGTTAGTAGAGTATTCAATTCGTTTGGTATGGACTTGGCGTTGCACACTTTCCGTGAACCCGTAATCAAGGTTGTGTGGATGCCATACTTTTCTTTCAAATACCCCTCAATATGCTCATACAGGTAATTAGCCGTATCGGCAAAAGCGGTAAAAACAATGACTTTTTTGTTCCCTGGATTGAATGGTTTCGTGATTTTCTGATCCAGTAAACCAATGAGCTGCTGCAGTTTGAAGTCTTTTCGACCTCGTATATCGACCACCTCGCCCCAAATTTGATTCAGAATCTCAAGGTCTTCGCTCAGATCCTCTTTCCATTTGCGGGTGTCCATGTCCGCGATGTGTACTTTAATCTTTCTGCCGATAACATTTTCTTCATCACCCCAATCGGCTTCCCAGTCAAATTCTTCATCATCCATGTGGGCCTGGATGCCCTCGTAATCACCCCTTGTACCGCTATCAATAGCCTTTATAGCATCTTCAATTTGAGTGATAATTCCTTCGAGCGTGAGCCTGAACGAATCTACGGAGCTTTCAAGGCGCTTGAGCAGATTGATCCGCATCAATATCTTCAAATTGTTGTCACGGTCAATCTGTGAAAGGCGGCCGGCTCCCGATCGCACCTCTCTTTCATAGAGCGATTTGTACAATTCAAGTCGACTGGGCAGAATGTAGTTCAGGGGACTATATACCGACAGATTAAGCAGCGTCAACTCTTCTGCGATTTTCACATAGGTTGTTTCACCGTTTTCCGTTAGTGGACTCTGAATGGATACGGGCTTGTTTCTTTCCGGAAACTGGCCAATATCCGTGGTGTCATAGTACGTAGTGATGTGTTTTCTGGATCGGGCGATGGTGAGTGAATCCAGCATCTCAAAGAAATCGAAATCCAGCATATTCAACAGCATTTCAGTGGTACGCTCGGATGTTTCGAACCTGCTCCACGTGTTAAATGCCTGTTGTGCTCTTTTGAATATTTTCTCAATTCCGGTAGTTGTATCCAGCTTATCATCTATCAAGTCCGGATCGCCTTCATAAGCCAGCGCCAGCTGATTCTTCAAGTCGTTGAAGCGATTGTTCACGGGTGTTGCGGAAAGCATCAGCACTTTGGTTTCAATGCCTTCCTTCATGACCTTGCGCAATAGCCTCTGATACCGGTTCTCACGATCGGAATAAGGATTGTTATTCCTGAAATTGTGAGACTCGTCTATAACCACCAGGCCATAATTGCCCCAGTTCACATTCTCCAGGTTTCTGCCATTGCTCATGCCCCGATCGCGACTCAGGTCCGTATGAAAGAGCACATCGTAACGAAAGCGGTCTGTAGCGAGGATGTTGTTTATATCGTTGTGACGATAAGTATTCCAGTTAGCTTCGAGCTTTTTGGGGCATAATACCAGTACATCCTTGTTGCGCATTTCGTAGTACTTGATAATGCCAAGTGCCGAGAATGTTTTGCCCAGGCCCACGCTGTCGGCCAGAACGCAACCTTTGAACTTTTCGAGCTTGTTGATACCACCAATAACCGCGTCTTTCTGAAAATTGTACAGCTTGCTCCAGATCAGGGTGTCTTTGAAGCCAATCTTATCATCAGGTAATGCATCAAGCGAAATATCTTCCAGAAAATCGCTGAATATGTTGTACAGCGTGATGAAATAAATGAACTCAGGACTGTTTTCCTTGTAGGCGGTCTCAAAGTACTCCTGTACTTTTGAAGTGACTTCTTTCAAGTCTTCCTGATTCTCCCAAATCTCATTGAACCACCCCAAATAGGCCGCGCTTTCAGGGTATGATGTTTTTTGGATGAGGGTTGGGAAACCTTTTTTGTGGGTGATGCCCAGATCCGCTGTAGTAAAACCCCCAACGTTGGAGTACGCAAACTCCTCTTCCTGGCCAAGCTTGACATGGACAATCCCAGGAATCGCCATATCGAGGTGTTTGTTTGACTTGAACACCGCTTTTTCCTTCACCCAACGGGAACATTCTTTGGCAATAGCTCTTTGATTCAGCTGGTTCTTCAAGCGTAGCTCGAATTCGCCACCACATATTTCCGCTTCTTTGAACAGATGCGGGATGAAAAACTTCGGTACTTCCTTCTTGAAATGCTCTTCAATGAACGTTGGCGAGGTGAAGATGAAACGTAACTCATCAATTTTGTCGAGTTCCTTGCGTAGGGCTTCGTATGCGTAAATAGAGAATGAGGAAGCAGCAATACTTAGCTTGCTCCCATTCCGAATGCTAACCCGAAGGTCATCACCCAGGCGATTATTTACGTTGTCGATCAGCTTCACGCTATATCACTTTCATTTCCGTTTCGGGACTGAGCTGTTTCAATAGCTGCTTCACATTCGTTTTTGCCGTATCGTTTTTAAACCCGCTGTCACGGAAGACAATACGAAGCGGTTTGTCCTTTGCAATGGCTTTTGCAAAATCTTCGTCAATGTCATTATCGAAGCAGGCGAACAGAGAGTTTTCGGCTACTTTGAAGACATGCTTGCCCGCAACTTGGCCCTGTTCGATTTTAAGTGAAAGAGGTAATCCCCAGTCGAGCATCACTTGTGCCAGCAAGTCGTCCGGTGTTCTGTCCGACTTAATATTATCAGCAACGAGGTCCAACTCATCCTGTTTGTATTCTTGAGGTCTGTAGTAAACATCCTTCATGTTGCTTTCATCAAGACGGTAAACCCGAAACCCGTAGTCGATGTCGGCACCTGTCTCTTCTTTGATTTTTTTTGCAGCTCTGCGGATGCGTTCTTTGCCTATTTCGCAGATGTTTTTGTATCCTGCTTTTGAAGCATCACTGCTTGGAGCAGTTGGTTCAGCTAATTGCACCATTATATATTTTAAAACACCAGATCGCTTACCGTTTTCAAGCATCACAGAGTGAGCAGTAGTTGCAGAGCCTGAAAAGAAATCCATAATAATATCATTGGCCTCACAGGAACATTCAATTATTATAGAAATGAGATCAATATTTTTAGGAAAGTCAAAAAGACCCTGACTTGTTATATCTGACTTTGAAACTAAAACATCAAGCCAATTTGTATTTCTAAGTATTCCATCTGATGGTGAAATCCAGTTCTCTACACCTTTATTTTTGCCTTTTCCTTCAAAATTCCTCCTGATAAATTTGAGGGTTTTGCCGGTAGACGCCCAATACTCTTCCAAACTCATCTTATGCTTGAAGTCTTTTTCATATTTCTTATAATTCTCCACCGCTTCAACCGCTGTTTGCTCTTTCCATTTCCACTGACCCGTTTCAGGAGTAAAGCCGAGAAGGTTATATCGCATTGTTGGTCTATCTGCATCGTTCCAAAAACCTTTCCAATATCCTTTTGATTGCCGCTCTTCCGAACTCTTTTTAAATATTGGTTTGAAACTAAACTCGGGGGTTTTAGAATAGCACATTATGTATTCGAATCCCAGATTAAAGGTCTTTAATCCGGAACTCATAAATTGGCGATTCAAATTTTTGTCATACCTTCGAGCTATAAAAGCATTTCTGAAATTCATCTCACCGAATATTTCATCACACACTTTTCTTAAATTATCAGCTTCGTTATCGTCAATAGAAATAAAAATTACGCCATCTTCGGTAAGTAAATTCCTCGCCAGCTTTAATCTTGGATACATCATACTTAGCCAGTCTGAATGATACCGACCAGCGATTGCTGGGTTATCCTTTAAGCCAGAAAGCTTTTTGCCTTCTTCATCAATCAATCCGCTTTCTAAGTTGGAGTCCTCCGAGGATTTTTTAAAATTATCCACATAGACAAAGTCATTCCCGGTATTATAGGGAGGGTCAATGTATATCATTTTGATTTTACCGAGGTAGCTTTCCTGAAGTAGTTTCAAAACTTCAAGATTGTCACCTTCAATGTATAAATTCTCGGTATTATCAAAGTCAACCGAATCTTCCCTTATAGGGCGAAGTGTCTTGGTAGTAGGGATATTAGCAGTTACAATGGCTTCCTTTTTTCCAGGCCACTCCAGGCGATAGCGCTCTTTGGTGCCATCAATAATATCATTGGCCAGTTCTTGCTTTAGCAGATCAAAATCCAGCTTAATGCCTTCAGCCGTTTCGGTAACACAGTTTGGGAATTGCTCGGCAATGTACTGAGCATTCAGGTTCGCCCAATCGGGGCTTTTCATGTCGAGTTTATCTTCCATATTATTTCAATTGTACAATTTCAAGCAACTTGTCGTAGCTGCTTACTTTTGAGAATTTAACCACACCGCCACTGATGCTGTCAAAATGCTTTTCGGCACAATGGATTTTTAGTTTTTCTATTTCACGCAAATCCATATCCGAATCACTGCCCTTGGTTTCAGCTACAAAATAGATGTGGCGTACATTATCCTTGTCAAATACGATAGCCCAATCGGGGCTGTAGTTGGCTATAGGAGTGGATATGTAAAAGCTTTTCGGGAGCTTTGCATACACGACTACCTCGGTACTGTTTTCAAGCGCTTTAGCAAATTCAGATTCAATCTTTGAATCAGAGGTGAGGTAGTCATAAATATGTTTTTTCAACAACTCAGAATTGCGTAAGGCATATTTGTCATTTGTAAAGACGGTCCTTGCATCATGACGCTCTTCAATCTTGTGATACACGATATTGTTAATAATCAGACTGGCCTTCACTTCATTGATGAGCTTCCCGCACTTGGCAATGAACTCTTCAGGGTTTTTGCGCAGCAAAACAAACTTCTCTTCCTTGATTGCTTTCAATATGGCGACAATCGTACTTCGGGTGAGATTGGTTAGGGCTTCTATCTCCCCAACAACGTCGTAAACTGTGTCGGTGAAGAGGTCGTTTCGGATCTTAAGGTTTTGTCTTTCAGACTCTTTGAAGAGAGTGCCTTCCTGAAGTTGCTCCTTGGAACCGTCTTGCAATTCGCCGGTTTTAACTTCATAAATACGATCGCCGATATTGAGCTGTGCATTGATACGAATTTTGCTGTCTTCAATTAGCTTTTCGGTATCAAATTTGACTTCAAAGATGGTCTTAAGGTTAATCTTCTCCCACAGCGCCTGAAATTCCTTTTTCTTGAAGTTGGTATTGGTGTTCAGAA
>PWQF01000082.1 GCA_003556865.1 Elusimicrobiota bacterium
CGTAGTTGAAGATATGTGGACCCCATCGGATATACAGAAAAAATATCTTTCCAACAGGGGAGCCATATACGGGGTCGTTTCAGATAAAAAAAAGAATATGGGATTTAAAGTTCCCAAGAAAAGCAGCCGTTACGGTAATCTCTATTTTGTCGGGGGAAGCGTTAACCCCGGCGGGGGAATGCCTATGGTGGTATTATCGGGAAGGCAGACAGCAGAAATAATAAAAAAAGAATATGGAAGATAAGGTACTTCAAAAACAGAAACAATTTTTTAAATCCGGTTCTACACTGAATATATCTTTCAGGATAAAAGAGCTTAAAAAATTAAAAAGAGCGGTGCTTAAAGAGGAATCCCGCATAATCAGTGCAATTAAAAGCGATACCGGCCGGCCTGAAACTGAAATATATGCAAGTGAAATATATACTGTCATAAAAGAGATTGACCTTTTTATAAAAAATATTTCAAAATGGAGCAGACCCAGGAAGGTTAAAACCCCCCTCCTTCTTAAACCCGGTTCCAGCCGGGTATATTTAGAACCTTACGGTACGGTACTAATTATTTCTCCCTGGAACTATCCTTTTCAGCTGCTTTTAAGCCCCCTTGCCGGAGCAGTGGCCGCAGGCAACTGCGCGGTAGTAAAACCATCCGAGATATCCGAAAAAACCTCAGAGGTAATAGTAAACTTAATAGAAAAAAATTTTTCTGATTCCTATATATACCCCGTCTCCGGCGGCCCGGAAACGGTCCAAAAGCTTTTAAAGAAAAATTTTAATCTTATATTTTTTACGGGAGGCCGGGAGGTGGGCCGGATTGTAATGAGAAATGCGGCAGAAAACCTCACCCCTGTTATACTGGAGCTTGGGGGGAAGTGTCCCTGCATTGTAACAGGTGAAACGGATATAAAGCGGGCGGCAAAAAGAATATGCTGGGCAAAATTTTTTAATGCCGGGCAGACCTGCGTTGCTCCCGATTATGTACTGGTCCGCAATGATCTGAAAAAGCAGTTTGTGAGCCAGGTAAAGAATTATATAAGGGAATTTTACGGTGATGATCCTGCCCGGAGCAGCGATTACGGTAAAATAATAAATGAAAAACATTTTAACAGGATTAAAGGCCTCTTAAATAAAAAAGAAGAAAAACTTTTACAAACTGATATAGAAAGGCTTCATATGTCACCCTTAATAATTGACAATCCAAAATGGGAAGATAAAATAATGAGGGAAGAGATATTCGGACCTATTTTACCTGTAATGGGTTATAATGATTTTAAGGAGGCTTTAACCGCTGCCGCCGGCGGATCTTCCCCCCTGGCTGTATATCTGTTTACAAAAAATAAGGATAAGGTTAAAGCTGCAAGGAAGAATATCCCTTCCGGTTCACTGGTAATAAATGAGGCGCTTATTCAGCTTTCATCTAACTATCTTCCATTTGGAGGGGTAGGTTTAAGCGGGATGGGAAGGTACAGGGGGGAGGCTTCTTTTAAGGCTTTTTCCAGCCAGAAAAGTTTTCTTAAGCGTAAGCTTTTTCCTGACTGGAAATTCAGGTATCCGCCATATAAAAAAGGGCTGGATGAGCTGAAGAAATATTTAAAGTATATATAAATAGATCGAAAAGAGGTAAAAAATGAGCTCGAAAAAAAAGAAGATTATCATAGTCGGCGCCGGTCCCGGGGGGCTTACCGCTGGTATGATCCTGGCCCGCCGGGGGGCTGAGGTAGAAATATTTGAAAAAGAAAACTCTCCCGGGGGAAGAAACAGGGCTATAAATATTTCAGGTTTTAAGTTTGATACGGGTCCCACCTTTCTTATGATGAAGTATGTTCTGGATGAAATGTTTTCAGAGGCCGGCCGCCGATCTGAGGAGTATCTTGATTTTGTTAAAATAGATCCTTTTTACAGGCTGCAGTTCCCAGGTAAAAAATTTTTCCCTTCCGGCAACCGGGAAAAGATGAAGGAGCAGATAAAAGATACTTTTCCCGGAAATGAAAAAGGGTTTGAAAAATTTATGAAAAAAGAGGGTAAAAGATTCAGGAAACTCATACCCTGCCTTCAAAAGGATTATTCATCACTGGCGGCTTTCCTGAATCCGATATTCCTTAAGGCCGCCCCATACCTTTCTCCCGGAAGAACTTTATTTTCCAACCTGGGCAGATACTATGATGATGAAGAGCTTAAACTGGCCTTCACTTTCCAGTCCAAGTATTTAGGGATGTCGCCCTGGGAATGTCCGGCTCTATTTACAATTCTCTCCTATATGGAGTATGAGTTCGGAATTTACCACGTTATGGGGGGGCTGAATATGATTTCCGCTGCAATGGCAAAAGTAGTTTCAGAGGAGGGCGGAAAAATAAACTATAACTCTACTGTAAGCAACCTTATATATGAGGATAGGGATGTAAAAGGGATAGAACTTGAGTGCGGGGATAAAGTTTACGGAGACGAAGTTATAATTAACGCCGACTTCGGGTATGCCTTGAATAATATTCTTCCTGAAGAAAAGCTTAAAAAATGGACTCCCGGGAAACTTAAAAAGAAAAAGTTTTCCTGCGGGACATTTATGCTCTACCTGGGCTTAAGTAAAAAATATGAAACCCTCCAGCATCATAACATAATATTTGCTCAAAATTACAGGAAAAATGTTGAAGAGATGTTTAATCTTCACCGGATGACCGATGATTTTTCATTTTACATACAAAACCCTTCCGTTACCGATCCCACCCTGGCTCCGGAAGGGAAATCCGCTCTGTATGTTCTGGTGCCTGTCCCTAATAACTTAAGCGAAATAAACTGGGAAGAAGAGAAAGAGCTTTTCAGGGAAAAAGTGATAAAAAAAATGGCGGCTAAAACAGAAATGAAAGATTTAGAGGAGCATATAGAAGAGGAGAAAATAATAACCCCCTATGAGTGGGAAAAAGATTATAATGTTTACATAGCGGCAGAGTTTAACCTGGGCCATAATCTTTCCCAGATGCTTTACTGGAGACCGCATAATAAATTTGAGGATTTAAATAATCTTTACCTTACGGGCGGGGGTACTCATCCGGGAAGCGGACTTCCCACCATATATGAGTCCGGCAGGATTTCTGCAAATCTTATATCTAAAAAATATAATCTTCCCTATACAGAGCCTTCATTTAATCCGGAGAAAATACTGCCCCGTGAAAAGGGTTAAGCCTACATTATTATGCAGCCGCTGCTTAGGCTTTGATAGCTGCAGGTATAACGGAGATATAATAGATTCTCCTTATATAGCCAGGCTTGGGCGCTTTTGCAATATAATAGATGTTTGCCCTGAAGTTGAAATAGGTCTGGGGGTGCCCAGGGATCCTGTAAGAATAGTAATTAAGGATAAAAAACATAAGCTTATACAGTCCCGCAGCCTTGATGACTTAACTGAAAAGATGAATAAGTTTATAGAAAGTTTTATTGAAAACCTTCCTCCTATCCACGGGGCCGTACTTAAATATAAATCTCCTTCCTGCGCTACTTCAGCCTCAAAATATTATAAAAGTATGGAGAAGTCGCCGCCCGTGGGAACAGGGCCCGGGTTCTTCGGGAAAGCGGTGCTGGATAAGTATGATTTATACCCGGTGGAAAATGAAAAAAGGCTCAGTAATTTTGTTATAAGAGAGCACTTTCTGCTCAGGCTTTTTACTTTTGCATCTTTTTCGGCTCTTGAAAAAAAGGCATCCGGGCTTATTAAGTTTCATTCCTCCAATAAACTTCTTTTTCTGGCCTATAATCAGGAAAAAATGAGAAAGATGGGTAAAGTGGCGGCAGAGATTAAGGAAAGGGGTTTAGATGAGAGCTTCAGGGAATATGGAAAACTGTTGGGTGAGCTTTTTAAAAAAAATGCCGGGTATAATGCACATATTAACGTAATACAGCATGCGGCCGGTTATTTCTCTTCTAAAATTAAAAAAGAGGAAAGAAATTATATTAACAGCCTTATAAGGGATTATAAAGAAAAAAAAGCTCCACTAAGCGCCTTAAGGGCTGTAATACACTCCAATATAATAAGATTTGATATAGAATATCTTAGAAATCAGACTTATTTTAACCCTTATCCCGGGGAGCTTTCTGATACAGGCGATTCGGGTAGAGGAAGAAATTTAAAGAATATTTAATAAGAGGATATCCGGTGATAGAAAATGAATTAAGGGAAGCAGAGGAAATACTTAACCTCTTTTATAAGTGCGAGACTAAAATGTCCCTGCTTTATAGAAAGTGCGGACAGGTTTTCCCGGCTGAGAAGGAGTTTTGGGAATGGCTTTCAAAAGAAGAGGAGCTTCATGCATATTATATACAGGAGATGATAGAGCTTCTCAGGGATAGCCCGGGGGAATATAAAAGGGGCCGCCCTTTTAACAGAAAAGCTTTAATTACGGTTATAAGGGGGGTTGAATATAATATTGAGCATCTGAGTTCAGGTAAAAAGGGGATGCTTCAGATGCTCTCCATTGCCCTGGATATAGAAAACTCGCTCATTGAATCAAAGTTCAGGGAGTTTATACTAAGTGAAAATGATGATTACAAAAAATTATCTGAAAAGATAGCGGGGGATACCTCATTTCATAAAAGAAAGATAGCTTATAAAAAAGATGAGTTTAAAGAGCAGGGCGACGTTTAAATATTTTCTTATTTTCATTTTTCTGACAGCCGTAACTCCATCCGCCCAGGGAGAAGAAGCGGAACCGGAAAAAGGAAAAATCATCTTTAAGATTGAAGGGCTTATAAATACAAAAGGATACCTGGGGCTCCTTTTATTTAACAGCAGCAGGGGTTTTCCTTCTGATAAAGAGAAAGCCTTCCGGGCTTATTATACCGCTTTCAGCTCTACTGCACCCGAGGTAACTATGGAGGGTCTGCCTTACGGAAAATATGCGGCATCGGTTCTTCACGATGAAAATATGAATAAGAAGCTGGATACAAACTGGCTGGGAATACCGCGCGAGGGGATAGGGGTTTCAAATAATACCTCCGGTTTCCGGGGCCGGCCCCGGTTTAAAAACTCCCTTTTTAAATTAAATAAAAGTTCCGCGGTTAAAAATATAAAAATGAGATATATGGGAAGGTGAATAGTTAATGCGCATAGGTTATCCCTGCCTTAATTATTCTGTCGGCTGCACAAGTTCTTCTACTTTCAGGCTTAAAAATTACAGCCGTAAAAAGCTTCTTTCTAAAGTCAGCAGCAATCTTACCTGCCTGGAAAAAATACTTGATTTTAATAAAAAAAAGGGGATAGGATTTTTCAGAATAAGCTCTGACCTTATCCCTTTTGCTTCTCATCCTATCTGCCGTGTAGACTGGGAAAAAGATTTTAAAGAAACTTTTATAAAACTGGGAGAATTCATCTTAAAAAATCATATGCGTGTTTCAATGCATCCGGACCAGTTCGTGGTTATAAACTCTAAAAATAAAGATGTGGTAAAAAATAGCATAAAAGAACTTGATTATCATTGCCGGTTGCTTGATATAATGAAAATGCCGCCCCGTGCCAAAATACAGATACATGCCGGAGGGGTTTACGGAAATAAGAAACAGAGCATAAAAAGGTTTCTCCGGGAATACGGCAGCCTTAATAAAGATATAAAAAAAAGGCTGGTTATTGAAAATGATGACCGCAGCTACAGCGTTCGGGACTGCCTGGAGATAAGCGCCAGGACAGGAGTCCCGGTGGTATACGATACCCTTCACCAAACTCTTAACGGTGATAAGTCAACTCATAAGAGTATAATGAGAGAAACAGGAAAGACCTGGAAAAGAAAGGATGGTATTCCTATGGTCGATTACAGTACCCAGCTTTCCGGAGGGCGGCCCGGCCGTCACGCCTTAACTATTGATACAGAGAATTTTAAGAAGTTTCTAAGCCAGACCGGAAAATATGATTTTGATTTAATGCTGGAGATTAAAGATAAGGAAAAAAGCGCCCTCAGGGCCCTTAAGGCCGCTGAGGGCGACGCGCGCGTGGTTAAAGGAACTTAGATTTTACAGGGCCCTGTAATTAATCTAAAGCTTTTTAGCAAAAAGCATAAAATCCCTTCCCCGGCCGTAAAAATCCTTTAAGGCAAAACTGTTTTTTATTTTAACGGCAGTGCTGAATTTTGGGCTTATATTATCATAACCTGATTTTTCAAATAATTTCCGGGAGGGCGTATTGGATGGGTCAATGGTCAGTTCTATTCTGCTGCATCCCCGTTCTTTTAACTTTTTTTCCACCCGGCGCAAAAACTCTCTTCCCATTCCTTTTCCCTGAAGCCGGCGGGTAATTCCTATCTGCCATAAAAAAAATATTTTTTCAGCTCCGGGTTTAAGAATGCCCACTGCCGCCCCTTTTATAGAGTTTTTTCCGTATATAAAACAGTAATGCTTGAAATATCTTAATATTACCCTGTAAAAATGAAGCGGATATGCCTCAAGAAAATTGCACTCATCTATAAATTTATGCAGTTCCGTAAAATCTTTTTCTGAAGCGGTTCGGATATCCACGCTTAAGCTCTGGTACTTAAAAAAGCTTTTTTTAAATTCAGCATCTCTTTTGTGCCTATATCTTTCCTGTAGCGGAAAGATCCTTTTACGGTTTCAATAGTTCTTTCTATTTTTTTATTTGCGCCGCAGATGCTCTCTCCGGCGGCCAGAAGGGCAATCCCTCTTTCGCTTCCCGTATTTAATTTGTTATTTTTATCGTATCCGCAGCTGTAGAATATGCCTACCCCTTTTTCCGCTGCGGTCTTTTCATTGATCTGTGCATCTATTGTCTGGTTTAATTTATTGGGATAAGAGGGGGGTACCAGATACTTGCAGACCGTGGCCTTATTCTTAAAATTAATTTTTGGTTTTTTATTTTTTAAAAGTTCAGTAATAAGTTTAAAAAGGTTATCTTTTAAAATGGCGCAGGTATTGAGCCATTCCGGGTCACCGGGCCGGAAATTGTACTCAATAAGTTTTAATCCTTTTTTTGTGGACATAAACTGTCCGTACAGGAATCCCCGGCAGTTTTTGCCTGTCTCTTTTTTAAAGGCAGAAATGGTTTCTGAAATAATTTTCAGAGCCGTGCGGTAATCTTCTTTTTTCATAAAA
>PWQF01000252.1 GCA_003556865.1 Elusimicrobiota bacterium
AAGTCACCCACTTTTCCTCTCCTCAATAAGCTTAAGCGCCGCACGGTAAGATTTTTGCAGGTATGCCCTGCCCGGACCCGTTTCGACCATATCCCAGGGAAGCTCTTTATCTAAAGGAAACTCTTTTAAATAAAGCTCCATTAAATCTATTCCGCATTTTTTAAAAGCTCTATCCCAGGCCCCGGGATCAAAATGCTCCCCCCACTGATCCAGCCTGGCACCCTCCCTGAAAGCCTCATAAACAACCATTCCCAGGGAAGAATCAGCGCGGCAGAGGACTGAAGATATTATATGGCTTTTTAGATTAATTCCCCGCACATCTTGCTTAAGAACTTTTTTAAGCCTTTTCTCTTTTTCATTTAATTTATCCGGGCTTTCCGGAACAGACCACTGAAAAGGGGTATGGGGCTGGGGGGTAAATACAGAAAGGGAAACAGTAATCTTATTTATACCGCTCTCTTTTTTTATTTTTTTGACAAATACCCCGATCTGGTCAATATCCGATAAGCTTTCCCCCGGAAGACCTATCATAAAATAAAGCTTAAGCTTTTTCCATCCCCTTTTCCCGGCCCTGCAGGCAGCCTTTATTATCTTTTTGTTATCTAAATTTTTATTTATTATCTTCTTTAGGGCGGCTGAAGGTGTTTCCGGTGCGAAAGTAAGCCCTCCTCTTCTCATCCGGGAAAGCCTTGAAGCAAAATTTCCGCTAAAATCCTCCGGCCGCAGGGAAGGCATTACCACCGAGACACCGAGGCGGGAAAAAGCGTAGTGAAGGTCATCCATAATCTGCAGTACACGGGGATGATCTGTAGCCGACAGGGATGTAAGAGCAATCTCATCACACCCGGATGCAGCTACACTTCTGGAGGCATTTTTAAGTATATCGGAAGGTTTCCTGCTTCTGAAAGGGGAATAAATGACGGAGGCCTGGCAGAACCTGCAGCTCTTCCGGCAGCCCCTGCTTATTTCTACATTTATCCTGTCGTGGGGAACCCTTACCCCGGGGACCGGGTGGTCAAAAGGAAAATATTCTTCATTAAATTTACTGCAGGCCGCCAGCTTTACCGAACTGCTTACTCCCGGAACATAAATACCTTTTATTTCCGCTGCCGAGGCAAGAAAATTTTCCTTTAATGTACGTTTACGGTATAAATCCAGAAGGGAAGGAAGAAAAGCTTCTGCCTCCCCCAATGTTAAGATATCCATAAACTCCGATAAGAGGGCCGGGTTTACGGTGGCCGGGCCGCCCGCCATTATAAGAGGATCGCCCTTTTCCCTCTCTTTTCTGAAGGGCTCAATTCCCGCCAGGTTAAGCATATTAATAATATTTGTAAAGGAGAGCTCGTGATGAACCGAAAAGGCTATAATATCAAATTCGTCTGCAGCCCTTCTGCTTTCAATAGAGAAAAGCCTTATCCCTTCTTCCCTCATTTTTTCCTCCATATCGGGAAAAGGGGAAAAAGCTCTTTCCACAGAAAAACCGGGATGAGAAGAAATAATCTTACCTACGGTATGATATCCCAGGCTGCTCATACCTATGGTATAGTCATCGGGATAACATAAAAGAACCTTTACTCCTGAATCCTTAACAGGATAACTGTTAAATTCCCCCCCGCTGTATTTACCCGGGTTTTGAACAGAGTCCAGTATTTTATCTATATCCTGGCAGCTCATACCCCTATCACCTCTGAACGACGGTTAACATTTAAAATAAGACCCGTAAGAATAAAAAAGAGAACAAGCCCCGAGCCGCCATAGGAAACAAACGGCAGCTGAACACCCATTACCGGCATTAACCCCGTGACCACAAAGATATTAACCGCAACCTGGGATATAAAAAGGGAAAATACCCCCGCCGCCACAAGCCGGCCCCCGTAATCCTCTGTCCTGTTAATAATTTTAATCATCTGCAAAGCAAGCAGGCCAAGTATAAATAAAAGGGTTAACGATCCTATAAAACCCGTCTCCTCTGCTATGGCCGCAAATATAAAATCATTATGCCTTGCCGGAAGGAATCCAAGCTGTATCTGGGTTCCCCGGAAAAGCCCCTTCCCCCCGAACCTTCCCGAACCTACTGCCAGTAAAGACTGCCTTGTGCTGTAACCTACGCCCATAGGATCCAGCTCCGGTATCATAAAAGAAACAATTCTTTTGCGCTGGTACTCTTTTAAAGAGACTGCCGCAGCCAGGCCTGTTCCGGCCGCTGTCCAGAATAAGAAGAGGATAACTGCCAGCAGGCGGTATGAAAGCTTTTTATTTACTTTCCGGGCTTCCCCGAAAAGGGCTACCGCCACAGAAGATATAACAAAGGGAATAAGCAGATACCTCAGCTGAATAAGTGTGGACCCTTTGAAATAAAGGTAGCTCTGCAGAAAAAGAGAAGTCAGGGCTACCATTCCCAGGATAATTATACCCCCCAGCCATTTAAGGTTAAGCCTGGATACGGAAAGCATACCTATAAATACAGGCAGAAACAGAAGTGCCGTGCCTGCATCAGGCTGAACTATAATGAGTGAGGTAACAGAAAGCATAACTAAAAAAGGAATGAGTATGCTGTTTTTTCTCTGCAGAAGATATGCCGTAAAAATAATAAAAGCAAACTTGCTGAATTCAGAGGGCTGAAAAGAAAAAAGGCCCAGGTTAAACCACCTTATGCTTCCGTGAACCCTGGAACCGTATAAGAGTACCAAAAAAAGAAGAATCAGGGTTATTATATAAAAGAAAGGGCTCAGCTCCTCTAAAAATTTATAGGAAAAATTTTTAAAAATAAAGAGAAGGAGAAAGCCGCCGGCCGCGGCCAGGGCCTGCTTTATATAAAGGTGCTGATGACCGGGATAATTAAGCCCGGCAGACATAACAGCAACTATACTCCATATGCAAAGTATTAAAATACAGAATATTATTATTTTTTCTATTCTTCTGCTCATAACTTAATTAATTCTAATTTTTTAAATAAATATATAACATTACTTAACCCCGCGGCAAAGAAAACTTTTCACGCAGGATCCGGGCGGCTACAGGAAGAGCGGCGGCGGCCCCCGAGCCGCCGTGTTCCACCAGAACAACCATAGCTATTTCCGGATTCTCATAGGGGGCAAAAGAGATAAACCAGCTGTGATCCGGGCCCAGGGGGTTTTCCGCTGTCCCCGTCTTGCCGGCTACGGATGCATTAACACCGTAATATTTCATTGAGGAGCCGGTTCCGTATTCCACCGACTCCAGCATTGCCTCCCGGATAATACCTATATTTTCAGGATTGAATAAGGTTCTTTCCCGGGATGACGGAAAAACTTCAACATCCCCGCTTTCATTGCCCGAAACAACCATCTTAACTGCCCGGGGCTCTAAAGCACGGCCCCCGGACCCTATAATAGATGTAAGCCTTAAAAGCTGCATGGGAGTCACCAGTATATACCCCTGCCCTATGCTTAGATTAGCCGTATCACCGGGATACCATATCTCTTTAAATCTTTCTCTTTTCCATTCGGGCCAGGGAAGCAGACCCTTACTTTCCCCCGGAAAAATCTTCTGCACTCTTTCTCCCATACCCATTTTCCGGGCAGTTTCCAGTATTTTTTCAGCCCCCGTTTCAGCTCCCAGCCGGTAAAAGAAGATATTACAGGAATCAGCTATTGCTTCTTTTAATCCTACCTTTCCGTGCCCTTCTTCCTTCCAGCACCTGAAAACTCTCCTGTCATAACCTATCAGCATACTCCCCCGGCACTCGACCTGAAGCTCCCCGGGATTAAACTCATTCTCAAGAGCTGCCAGGGCAACCACTGTCTTAAATACAGAACCGGGGGAAAACCGCCCCTTCAGAACCCGGTCAAAAAGAGGGCTTAGAGGATCCTCTAACAGGTCTCTGGCCCGCCGGAGAGGTAAGGTGACCGTAAATTCATGGGGATCGAAACCGGGAGTGGAAAACCATATCAAAAGATCCCCGCTGTAGGGGTCCATAGCAGCCACCGCCCCCCTTTGCCCCTCCATAGCCGATGCTGCAGATTTCTGCAGCCGCATATCAATGGTTGTAACTATGTGGTCCCCTATTTGGGGAGAGACCTCTTGCAGCACCTTTCTATAGCTGCCGTCCACACCCACCTCTGTTTTCCGGTAACCGGGACGCCCTTTCAGGTGTAAATCATGCTCTTTTTCTATACCGGTCTTTCCTATGATATCTTTTAACCTGTATCCGAATTTTCTTTTTTCCTCCAGCTCCTGCCGGTTTATTTCACCTACATATCCTATAAAATGGGAGAGGCCTTCGCCAAGAGTATATTTTCTTATTGGGTTTTTCTGTATGAATACCCACCCCAGCCGGTGAGAATTTTCCTCTATACTTATAATTTCATCCCTGCTCAGGTGCGGAAAAAGAACCGCAGCCCCTTTCCTGCTTCCCTTAAGGGAAGCCAGCCTCCTTAAAGTATCTTTTTTACTCCTGCTGGTAATCTCTTCAAGTACCGAGGCGGTATCCTCCGCATGGGCGCCCTTAAGCCCCTCCACTGTTATGTAAAGAGAGTAGTTTGGCCTGCTGCCGGCAAGCTGAATACCCCGGCGGTCCAGTATTTCTCCCCTGGGAGGTGTAATAAAAGAAAAATGAATCCTGTTCCTGTCCGCCCTGTTTAAGTAATAGTTTCCCATAATCAGCTGCAGATGAACAAGGCGAAAAACAATAATTGTCCAGCATAAAATAAAAACAACTGTGGGCCAGAGCAGTTTCTGATTTCGCCTCTGTCTCCAGAAATAATATTTTTTACCGGGCATAAATAAACTTAAGAACCCTGTAAACCAGCGGCGCAAATAAGGCATTAAAGGCGGAGTAAATAATAATTGAAGCCGCTTCGGCCCTGTAGGGCTCGGAGAAAATAACCCTTAACAGTACGGCGGCATAGCTGTAAAGCATAAATAAAGTAAAAGTAAGTAACACCTGGAATATAATATTATCCTCGGAAAACCTTCCTTTCAGGGTGGAAGAGAAAAATCCCAGAAGGGTTCTAAGCAGGGCTTTCTCACCCAGCAGTCCCGCAGTTACGACATCTTCAGTTAATCCGGAAAGAAAACCAAAAAGCTCCCCCTTTCCTTTTTCCCTGATTAAGGATATCTGTATAGTCATAAGCATTAACAAGTTTAAAGCCGTTCCGTTAAACCTTAAATATCTCTGTAAAATAATATGCAGGCCAAATCCCGCCACTAAACTTACTATCATTTATTTTTCCTTAATATTCTCTTTTAAATCCCCGATTTTATTTCTCAGCATTATGTACAGGTAACTTGCATTCTGAGGGTAATGAAAAGGAAGAAGATAAGCATTTTTTCCCATTGAAAAATCCAGATCCCAGATATCCTCTATTAAGCCGACTGCCAGGCCTGGAGGGAAAACACCTCCGGTACCGCAGGTATATATTTCGTCTCCGGCGCCTATACCTGAGTCAGGAGCAATATAATCAAAATAGATATTCCAGTTCCCTCCCCCTCTTATAACACCGCGGCTTCCGTCAGGAGCAATACCTCCCGCCCGGAACTCGTGAGATGTAAGAAGCATAACCTTTGAAGAATAGTTAAAAACCTCACAGACCCGTCCTATTAAAATGCGCTTATCTTCAGCAAGCTTTATTACGGGATCATTTAAACTTACCCCGTAATTTTTTCCCCGGTTAATAATAAATTCCTCAAAATACTTCTCCGGACTGTGCAGAATTACCCTTCCGGTAATTAGGCGCCCGGGTTTATACTCCTCAAGGTCCAGGGCCCGGCGAATTTCATTATATTTTTCTAAAATAAGGGAGGCATCCCTGTACTGAAGTTCAAGTTCCCTTTTTTCATCATTAAGCCTTTTTATCTCGGAATGCATATCCTTAATAATACGGCCCCTATCCCCCAGCTGCCGGGCCTGGTCAAAAGGATAATTAAGTGCCGAAAGAAGGGGGAAAAGTATATCAACCGATGCGCTGCGGATTTCCCGTAACGGCCGGAATATATTAAACAAAAGGAGAAGGCCGCTAAGCGGTATAAGCAGCCATATTAAATTTTTTTTATTACTGTTTTTCAATTACTTATCCCCTGAAAAGGGAAGCGCGGAAGGTGCTTTTTTCAGTTCTATTTAAGCGGAGTAAATATAAAGGTTAACTTAATTTATTTTTTCGCCGCCCAGAGACTTAAGCTGGTTCTTTTTAAGATTATTCATCTGCTCAAGGTATTTGCCCGCCCCCATAGCCACGCAGTTAAGAGGTTCATCAACTATATGCACGGGAAGCTCTGTCTCCTCGCGTATAAGTTTGTCTATTCCCCCCAGCAGCGCCCCCCCTCCTATTAAAACTATCCCTCTGTCAACAAGATCAGCAGACAGTTCGGGAGGAGTCTGATTAAGGGTCTCCTTAATTACCTTGATTAATTCTCTCATAGGCTCACTAAGAGATTCTCTAATGTCATCTGTTGAAATCAGTATTGTTTTAGGCAGCCCGGATATGATATCCCGTCCCTTTATTTCCATTTCACGGGACTCGGAACCCGGGTAAACCGAACCTATTTTAATCTTAGCCTCTTCCGCAGTTCTTTCGCCTATTATTAAATTTTCTTTTTCCTTAAAATATTCTGTTATTGCCTTATCAAAATCGTCTCCGGCTATTCTTATGGCATTACTGAGAACCATCCCGCCCAGTGAAATAACCGCTACCTCTGTTGTCCCCCCCCCTATATCAACCACCATATTGCCTGCCGGCTCGTGAACCGGAAGCTCCGCCCCTATGGCAGCGGCCATAGGTTCCTCAATAACATAAACTTCCCTGGCACCGGCCCTTTCCGCAGATTCCCTGACAGCCCTTCTCTCCACTTCAGTGCAGGCAGAAGGAACACTTATTACAATCCTGGGATGAAGCAGGCTTTTGCGGGCATGAACCTTGCGTATGAAATACCTTATCATGCGTTCCGTAGTATCAAAATCAGCTATAACCCCGTGCTTAAGAGGGCGAACGGCTATTATATTGGCAGGAGTCCTTCCCAGCATCCTTTTTG
>PWQF01000194.1 GCA_003556865.1 Elusimicrobiota bacterium
GGCCGGCGCCGCCGTAGCTCTTGCCGCCGCAGGGATAATAGGTTCTGCCGCAGCGGTTTCTGTTGCCGGGGCCGCCTTAGTAGCTGCCGTAGGGCTGAGGCTTATTTCCCCCCGCAGGCATAAGCCGGATGAGGGTTTCAGGGATGAAAGCCCTTCAGATGAAAGTATACTGGATCCTGTGGAGCAGTATCTTGCTTCATACCCGGACACAGTTCAGTTCCCGGAATATACAGGCAGTTATGCCGGCAGGCTTAAGGACCTGGAAGTGAAACTGAAAGAGAAAATTGATTTAGAGCCGGCGGCTTTGCTTATGGTAAATTTAACAGAAAAATTGTCCCGGCTGGATAAACGGACTTCAAATGAGCTGCTGACGGCATTATTTAACCTCCTCTCTTTAACTGATTTAGCGGAAAAAAACTTTCACCTCATAGCAGCGCTTATAAATGAGCGGGAAATAGAGGATTCAATTATACTGCTGGGCAAGATAGCGCATAAAATCTTTTCAGGAGAAAAGCCCGCTGCGGAAAGCCAAAACAGGCAGAAATTGAGTAATCATTTTGCGGAACTGCAGGGCCTGCTTAACCTTAAAAATTCAGGCTATACCATAAAATCCGCTCCCCTTAAGCTGCGGGACAAAAAGAAAGTGTATACGGAGCTTGACGGATTAGTAGATTCGCATATTTTTGAAAAAAAGAACCAGGCTTCCAATTTTAAGAGCAGCAGGAGGGTAAGTACATATCTAAAAAAGAAAATGGGAAAGGTGAAAAAAGCCATCCATAATGCCCCCGGAAAACTGAATCTGGCAATAGGTGAGGAAACAGTCCGGAATATAAAATCCTCAAAATCCCCGGTTAACTTTATTCTGGATATTGAAAGGGGCGCCGCTGTAAAAGTTCTGCTTAAAAGATCGGGCGGGTCAATTCAGGAGCTGCGCCAGCTTTTTTCTTCCGGTGATATTAAAGCCCAGCATCGCGGAATACTGAACGCATATAATAATTTCCCCGAAGTTCTGGTCTGGGCTTCACATGCCCTGGGAGATGATTTCAACAGGGCTCTTGACGACTGGATAAAGTCTAATCTTAACCTTGCCCCGCCTGCCTCTTTCAGTCTCTCGGCTTCCCCTCTTGATGTCAATCTCTCTATTATCTTTTCGTCTCAATACAATGCCTTTGATGAGTCACCTCTCCTTAGAGAAACATATCTGATAAGTGATCTCAGCGAGTTAAATGAACGTTTTAACAGGATCCGCGCAAAAGAAACAGAAGAGAGAAGAACCGCCGCCCCGGGAAAATCCCTGAGCTCAAATATTATACTTGCCGGGGGAATTTCTTTATTTACTGCCCTGGCTTTTCCCGGCAGGGCTTTTGCCCTTAGCCGGGATATTATCCCTGAGTTTATTCAGACAGGCAACCCTGTTTCACTTATAGGAGCCTATGCTTTAGGAATTGGAGCCGGTCTTGGTGCAACCTACATACTTAAAAACAGAAACCGAATTTTCTCAGGACTGAAGAGGTACCTGAATTCATTTATCAGCCGTTTACGCCTATCTGCCCCGGAGGAATTAAAAGAAGCGGAAAAAACTGCTGTTGCGGATTCCCGGGCTTCCGAGGAAAGTGAATATATAGATTCTGTTACTGAAAGCGGAATTACCCCCCAGGAATTAGAAACAGAATCCGAACCCCATACTCCCCCTGCTCCTACAAGAGAAGAAGAGTATGTTTCAGTTCTTGAGGAGATAAACCGCTATGCCCATACTCCTCTGAAACTTACCAGAACATTAAGGAAAATAACTCCCCGGACCCTGCAGAAGCACGGGGAAAAACTTCAGGAACACGGCATCCCGGTAAAGCCTTCCACAATAATAAGGAACCCGGATGCATTAATAGAAAGAAATGAGAAGCTTAAGGGTTACGGACTGCAGCCTACCCCGGTCTCACTTACACAGAGTAGAAAGGCCTACGAGGAGCTGGATGAGCTGGCTGCCGGAATAAGGGAGCTGCCTGTCTCTCCGGAATATATGGAGGTTCTTTTAAGAATCTTTTTTGAAAACAGGAAGCATTTTGACCGCTCCCCCCAAACCAGGAATAGTTACAGTTCTGAAAAATTTCTTTCAGAGGCCCGGGAAATAACCGATTTTGCATCCGGCGCAAAAGAGATGGAATTCAGGGTGCTTAAAGATATCTTTAGAAAGGCATTCCTTCAGCCTGAGGATTACAGGGAGATCTTTTCTGAAAAACTGGAAATAGATGAAGGGCCTGTTTCTGTTTCCTCCCCCGAATTTAAAGAGTCCCTGACTCCGGGAGCCGAAGATAAGTTTGATAATTACCGTAACGAATCCGAAATAAAGGCCATCATAAAGAAACTGGCTTATTTTGATGAAAAGGAAAATAAGTGGACCGGTTACTTTTATGAAAAATATTACGGGACCCTTATGAAGCCGGAAGATGTTCTTATAATAACCGCCACTTCCGCCCAGCGCGACCTGGCTATAAATATGATGGGAGAGGTCCTTCCCCGGCCCGATAAAAGAATAATGAGCGTTCAGGACTGGTATTCTCTCAGCCCTACTCAGAGACCCGAGCCCAGGCTTATCTTTCTTTCGCTTGTAAGAAGCCAGGGGGATATTTTTCATTCACTTTCGGGCCGAACGGTCAAGGTGCATTACCATACACTGGATGACGGCATTGTGGAGGAAGTTTTCCAGATGCCCGGCGTGCTGGATATGCGGATGCCCGAAAGCCGCCAGGGCTACTATATGATAGTGAAAGTAGACCTGGAACAGGAAAAGGTGATAAAAAAAGGACGTGACTACGGCAAGAAAAAAGAGACAGAACCTACGGAAATAAGGGCTCTTTACCTTGATAAGTTTGATTTTAATACCCTCAGGCTTCAGGATGACAGGGGCGTATGGAGAGAAGCTTCGGTGGAAGTGAGAGAAAATCCTGATTTTACCCCCGAATATATAGAGGGTCTCTCTGCAATTCTGGGAAGGAAAGGGGTAAGGGTCATAGGTAATTACAGTACCCTGAAAGCCCTTTCAAAAACGGCGGCGGAAAAGAAAAGCCCTAAGGAGAAACAGGAAAGTGAGACCGCACAGATTCTAAGTGAAACCCTTAAAGGTATGCGGATTTCCGACAGTTTTAAAAGAAAACCTGAGAAAAAGCGTCAGGCAGTGATAAACCTGATAACCGAAAACCTGGCAACCATTAAGAAAGCATCCGATATTGAAGCTCTTCTTAAGGAAGACGGTATGAAAATCAGTGAGACTTCCGGCAGCAAACTCTTTCAGGCCCTTGAAGAGGGGGAGCTTTTAGGGGTTCCCGGGTTTACAGAAACTGTTTCATCGGCCGTAAGTGCCGCCCTTGTTCCTGTCGGGTTGACCCTCCAGGCATCTATGTGGGCCTTTGAGGAAATCCGCAAGCGGGCGCCTCCGGGACTGATTAATGCCCGGATTCTGCGGGATATATATGAAAGGAATAAAAAATCCGGCTATGTTATGGAACCCTCCGTAGAATTACGGGAGTTTGAGGGCAAACCCTTTTACGCCCAATATGTTGAATATGAAGAGAAAAGGACGGATCCCGAATGTGTTCTCTGTCAAGATAAGTTCCCCTCCGAAAGAAAATACCTGAACTGGAGAAAGGATTATCTGGTTACCGCTAACGCCTATTCATTTTTTAACAACCAGATTGATCTTATTAGCAGGGCCCACCGCCCCCAGGATATTGACGGGGATACTTTCGGAGATGTATTGGATTTTCATTCGCTGACAGGTTTCAGAGTGGGTTTTAACCAGGCCGGCGCAGGATCTACGCGGCCCGGACATATGCATTTTCAATCTTCCGATCACCGGTTTCCGGTTGAGGATATGCCGGTAGAGACCCTTGGTATAAGAAGCGGGGTGAATGTCGGGCTTGTAAAAGATTATCCGGCAAAGGCAATTGTGCTTGAAGGAAAAACGGAAAGGCAGTTAAGAGAAGTCGGGGAGAAAATGTTTTCCCTGCTTGAAAAGAACGGTCTTAAATACAATCTTCTGTTTGCTCCCGGAGATGAGGGTCTTAAAAGGGTTTTTATTTTTCCGCGCACCCAGGAATCCCCTTCAGATTTTGATGGCAATTTCGGTTATCCTGAAATGGCCGGCGTTAAGATAGAGACCGACCCAAAACTTTTCGCCGACCCTGACCTCGGAGGCAGGTTTGAAGCTGCCCTTGAAGAAGTGAGCAGCGGGGAGGAGACAGAGAGGTTTTTAGAAGATATCCGGGATATCTTTAAACAGGTCGTTATTTTCCTGGGCCCCGCCGGTTCCGGTAAAGGAACATTTACTTCTATGCTCTCGAAAGATATTAAATCAGTCCGGTCCATTTCAATGGGTGATTTGCTCAGGGCTGTACCCGCGGACCATCCCCGAAAAGAGGAACTGGACCGGCTTATGTCCGAAGGAAAACTGGTTCCGGCTGATATTACCTATGAATTACTGGGCGAGAGCATAGAGAAAAAGCTTGTCTCCAATCCCGAAGAAATCATTATTATAGACGGAGCCCCCCGTCAGGTAGAGCAAATTGAAAATCTCAGGCAGATGCTGGATAAAATTGGCATTTCAATTGCCGCGGTTGTCCATCTCGAGGTAAGCAAAGAGGAAGAACTTTTAAGAAGACTGAAACTTAGGGGCCGCCCTGACGATACAGATGAGGCCATAAAAGAGAGGCTTAAAATATACCGGGAGGAAACTGTTCCGGTTATAGAATATTTCAGCAATGAAGGAGAGGAAGTCTTAAATGTGGATGTTTCTGACCCGTCTGCGGAAGTTAATTATGCCAAGCTCCTTTCCTATCTTTCAAATGTGGGGAAGTTGGCCCCCATTCTTCCGGAAACTGACCGGCCGGAAGAGGTTGTCTCTGAAGAGGTTGAAGATAGGGTGACGGAGACCGAAACCCGGGAAGAGAGGAAGGAAGAGCCTCTTCCTTCCGAGCAGGATCTGGGGGAGGAAAAAGAGGATAAACAGGCCCCTGAGGTCACTGAACGGAGTGCCTCCAGGAATATGCTTGCACATCTTTCCCGCACCAGGGAGTACAGGCAGTCCGTCCGGGAGCAGATAGAAAATATAGAAAAAGAGGAGAGAGAACTTGCCTCGGATATTTATCAAATGTATACGGATTTTTATATTCAGGAATACGGTCAGGACGGGTGGGAAGAGTTAAAGCAGAGAGAGCTTGAAAAATTCCGGAAAAAAGAGGCGGAGGCCAGGAGAAAATATGAGGAGAGAAGAGAAGCAGGAACACTTCCCGAGCGGGCCCGGGGAATAAGCCTTATAAACCCCTGGGGTTTGATCTTCTTTCCTGAAAAGTACGGGGCTCTGACCGGTCTCCCCTTTAAAAACATTGAAATACGGTCAAGGGATTTTAGTTCCGGCTGGAGGGGCCCGGTCCATTTTGTTACTTCCCAGAAAACCCCCCAAAGCAGCAGCGATGCAAGGGCGGCTATGGAGCATTTTGGCATAGACGGTGAAGCTTTGCCTTACGGGAAAGAGATAGGTACCGCCGAACTTTATCATGTTATTGATTTCAGCCCTGATGCGGAAGGTTTTGCTTTGTGGAACGTTTTAAAAGAAGACCCTGATTTTGCCCACAGGGTTATTTTCCCCTGGATACCGGAGTGGGGCCGCCGCGCCGGGCTTCTGTTTATGAATCCTGAAGCACTGGAGGAGCCGCGGGACGCAAAAGGGGCTTTAGGCCTTTTTGACTGGGAAGAGGCTCAGGAGGAAAGGGAGAGCGTTGACGATTCAGAAGAGGAAGCCATTGAGCCCGGTGAATGGGACCGGTTCCTGAATGACTGGAATAAAGATTTTCAAGCCAAAAAGCGCAAAAAGGAGTCTCTGATACGGGAAACGGTGGCTATGGTAAGGTCACTGGCCGGCGCACGGGGAATGGAAAGAGGCCGCGCGGGAGAGATTACTAATGATATGCTTTCTTTACTTAATACGGCCCGTTCAGGATTGGATGAGAGCTTAAATGAGCTTTTAAGCCGCCTTAGGGAGGAAGTAAGTCCCGGAGAAGGGGAGAGGGTTGCGGTTGCAGTTGATAGAGCCGGAAATATTGAAAGAACTCCCCTGAAGGGGATTTCAGAAGAGGCCGCGCTTCCGGCCGGAAAGGGAAGGCTTGCTGTTGTTTCTCCTGATGAGACTGTCCTGGCTTTTACTAACCAGGAACGTGTATATATCGTGGAAGAGGGAACCCTCTCTCTTAATAAGGGAGAAGAAGTTACTGCCCTGGCCGGAGTCAATACATCTAAACCGGGGCAGTATGTGGTCTTATCCACCAGGAACGGGCGGGTAAGGAGAATGAGCCTGGATAAGCTGGTCCCGTTCGCAAAAAGCAATAAAAAAATATTTACCTTTAAGGCCGAAGAACCGGATGCAATACATTCCGTAGAAGTCACTGACGGCAACCAGCAGCTTCTGCTTGTCTCTTCAGAGGGGCAGGCTCTCCGTTTCAGGGAAACCGATGTTCCCGAGCATGTTACGGAGGCCACAATGGGTGTAAGGGGCATTCAGCTTCCCGGGGATGATTATCTTGTTTCAATGACCGCCCTGCCGGCTGATTCTTCTATGTCGGTTATGATTATGACGGATAAAGGATATGTGAAACGCTCCCGGGCCGAGGGATATCCTCTCTTTAAGAGGGATGAAGTTGTCTATAGCACTCCGGGCCGCTGGAAGGAAATGATGGGTAAATCAATTATAACATCCGGCCGGGTGTCGGATGTTTTTCTGGTTGATGATTCAGACCATATACTGGTTGCTTCGGAAGGAAAAATAATGAGGAAGGAACTGGACCATGTGCCTGTCAAAGACACCCCTTTTGAGGAAGGAATGGAATTTATCTCTCCTTCTGAAACGGAACACTATATGGCTGCCGTAATTCCCGGCGGCAGGGATATAAGTTCGGCTATGAGTTCGGATGAGTGGAATGAATGGTCGGA
>PWQF01000209.1 GCA_003556865.1 Elusimicrobiota bacterium
GCCAGCCCGAACCAATTTTAATTCGTTTGCTGCATCCACTCCCCCTTATTAGTTGGCAGGCACTGTTTAAGCTTCTAAAATCCATTTTTACCGGAGCAGTCTTCATTAATATACGGCGTATTAAAAAATCATTATAACTTAAAATCTTTTTTAATTCAATAATTACGCTGTTTTTTTTTCTTGTTTTTTTTATATTTTTAAGCGCTTTTTGAACCTCCCGGTCTATAAATTCATTTTCCTGGACAAATATTTGAGATGAGGCAAAAATATTCTTTTCAAGTGAGGGATTTATTTTTTTTAATTCCGGTATGACCCTGTTTCTTATCAGGTTCCGGGGTATAGAGTTATTTAAGTTGCTTTCATCTTCCCTGTAGGCTATTTTATTATCTTCAAGGTATTTTATTACATCCCCGGAAGTAAGGCCAAGCAATGGCCTGTATATTTCCCATCCTGAATTGAGTCGTCGCCGGGCAGGTATTCCCCGGAGCCCTTTCAGTCCGGTGCCTTTTACCATTCGAAAAAGAAGGGTTTCAGCCTGATCGCTGCAGGTATGAGCAGTAAGAATAACCCCTTTTTCTTTTTTTGTGCTGCAGTAATTTTCCAGGGCTTCATACCTTAAAAAGCGGGCTGCCTCTTCTGTGGATAAACTTTTTCTCTGAACCAGCTGTTTTACTTTAAGCTTAAAAACCTTACAGGTCAGGTTTAATCTTACAGCCAAATTTTGCACAAATTCCTGATCCAGAGATGCTTTTTTCCTCAACCCGTGATTAAAATGAACAATTTCCGGGGAAGTTTTAAAATCTTTTAGCCTTTTAGACAAAACTTCCGCCATATATACAGAATCTTTTCCGCCGGATACGCAAAGGATGTGAGGCTGGGAGTAGTTTAAGTTATTTGGAAATGACCCGGGTGGGGAAAAATCCAGCAATTTTTTATTGCTCCAGCTTTTCTGATATACCGAAAAGCCCCTTTATCCTCCACCCCCTTCTTTCCCTTATCATTTTTATATCTTTTTCAAAATCCTCTACTTCCAGAAGAGCCTCCTCCGGAGAAAGTTTTTTTATATTGTATTCCGAATCCAAAGAAGGACCGGCCGGAACTACTGCTTTCCCAAAAATATATGCCTTTCTTTTTGTGCGGTACAAATGCCTGTATATATCTTCTTCCACCTCAACTCCGTCAAGCTCCTTAAGTCTTTCAAAGTTTCGGCTAAACCACCTCCTATCTGTCCGGCTAAAACAGTTTATAGCCCGGCGGTAAGAGCGATGATCGGCAACAATGCTTAAAGTGGCAGAATGGCGCAGGTATGACTCATAGGTGGACTCCGGGGTAGAATAATCCGCAAGATCCTCCAACCCGCATCCTCCCGCAAGGTTCAGGGACGCAAAAACTGTTAACATCAGCATCATTTTCATAAAGTTAAAAAACAAATATTTTTTACTCCGGATTATTTTTCGGGCGCACAAAGTCGGTGTACTTATCACAATAGACCATAGTTGGTAGCGGAGGAGGGACTTGAACCCCCGACACGCGGATTATGATTCCGCTGCTCTGACCAGCTGAGCTACTCCGCCAATTTATGATTATTGATAGATTTATAGTAAATTAATGTCTTTTTTTCAAATACACCCCTAAATAAGAACATATATTAAGAAAGATATATTAAGAAAATTAATACTTATTATAACTTATGCACTCTGACTGTAGTCGATGATTTTATTTTTTTAAACCCCTGACAACCTTCACTAAGCTTACCAAAAACATTAACACCACTCGCCGGCCGGATTTCGTCTCCGCGGGAAAGAGGGGTGGGACCGAAAAAGATACAGAAGGCACCGCCGGTGGGCCAGTATCCCAGGTCTCCCTTATTTACTGTTTCTTTAGGATTTTCAGGGGGAATTTTATGTGGAATATAAAAATAAAGCTCCTCTCCCCACAAAATACCTTCACCTGAAATTGGAAGTATTTTTTCTATTTCCCTGGCTGTAGAAGTGTTGTTTAACACTGCTTCAATTTCAACTTCCTGAAGCTTAATAAGTATTCTACATCCCATACTTAACGCCTTTACTTAAAAAAATATCCGGTCTGACGGTACCAGAAGACCATATCCAGTGCTGCCATCGGTATCTCAATGCCGCTGGAAAATTGCTTCATTTTCTTTTCTATGGATAAATATTTTTTAGAGGAAATAGAAGCGGGGACCTCTTTTATTACTCCGCATGACTTAAGCGATTTAAGTATATGCCTGTAAAGTATGGCTATTTCTGAACCTCTACCTATATTCCTTAAAAAATGACTGGACTCTTTAAATCCGTAACCCTTTATTTTTTTTATTAATCTATCTCTTAGTTTAAAAATATTTTTTTCACTTAAAAATTCCCTAATACAAATTTTTCCATTCCGGGTGAAATTTTCCCTGGCGGCAATTATATATGAAGCTTTATTGTTGGGAAATCTTACTCCTTTAAGATATTTTCTTATTTCCTGCTTGCTGCCTCTATAAAGAATTGAATCTTTTTTTAATTTTCTTATGGCCTCGTGGGCCTTAAGCGCCTTACTTTGAGGAGTAAGTATACAAAAGCACATCTCAGCAAAAATTTCTTCTTGAGAAGCCTTCCCTGCCTTCCTGAATTCTTCCAGACGTGACTTTATTTCATCTTTATGTTTCTTATAAATTCCCTGTATTTCTTTCTTCATAACCTTCTGGCGTATACCGGATCCACACGCACCGCCCTTTGAGGACGGGCCGGGCAGGCCTTCTGGCAGGCTCCGCACCCTATGCATAAATCAAAAAGTATTTCCGGGCCGTCAAATTTTCCTAAACCTCTTTCCACAAGCCCCACGGCATTTCCAGGCACCGGACAGCTGGCTCTGCACCTGAGGCAACGCCCCACATCCTGCCATGGCAGACACCTGCTGCGCTCCACTTTTGCTTTTCCCAGGGGAAGACTCTGTTTTTCCTTAAGCTCAATGCTGCTAATTGCACCGGTGGGGCATACCTGTCCACAGCGCCTGCAGTCAAATTTGCATTCTCCCGTTTCCGGGACAAGGTGGGGGGTCCACAAAGAGTTAAAGTTTTTAAACGTTATATCCGGCTGCAACCCATTAGTAGGACAATACCTCATGCATTCCCCGCAGCGGATGCATCTATTTAAAAACAATTCTTCTTTAATAGAGCCCGGAGGGCGTATAAGCAGTTTCTTTCTTTTAGGAGAAAAAATAAGTTTAGAGCTGCAACTCGAAGCTAAGGTTGATAAAGAAAGTGCGCCGACAATCATAAAATTTCTTTTTGAAGAATTTGTTTCATTTGCGTTATCATTATCGGGTGAAAAAGAAAAAAAAGTAGACCCGGAAGGACATCCGTGCACACAGTTCATACATAAAATACATTCCGTTTTGTAATAGGAATTGTCTTTTTTTATTGCTCCCGAAGGGCATATAAGATTGCAGGCAGAGCACTTGCTAAGGCAGGCGCTGCACCTAACCTTCCTCCGGTAAGGGGAGAAAAAGGAAAAAAGAGCAAGAAGGGCACCCAGGGGGCAGAGATTCCGGCACCAGAATCTTCTGGAAAATATACTAAAGAGCATAATAAATACCCAGAAAGAAATAAAGAGCACAGCATGGTTAAAAGAAAAAGAATAAAAAAGAGGTCTCAGTCCCAAAAAAATAAATCTACTTAATATTGCCAGGGGATCAACAATCCAAGACATTTGAAATCCGACAGCTGATGCAGATATAGCAAAAATTAATATAGCATATTTTAGATACCTGAAATATTTTTTTCTTAATTCTTTACGATTTGAAATCAAATGGGACCTGAGGGCATCAATACAATCTATCATACTGCCGAGAGGACAAACCCATCCGCAGAAATATCTACCCATAAACACTGTAGTTAAAAGAAAAACAAAAGAAGGAATAAGTATTTTTACAAACTCCCGCGAGGCAAGGGCAACTGAAATTGAAAGGAAAGGATTAATGGCAAAAAACAATTGTACAGAGGCAAAGAGAAAGGCAGTTAGAAAAAATATCTTAACACCCCACCTAATATAAACTGAGTATTTTTTTTGCTTTTTTACTTTTCCTACCTTATTCGGGCGGCTTTCATTCTCCACTTTTTGTTTGTTTAAAATTCATATTCCGCCTTTTGAGTCCATATCTTAAAGGAGGTACTGTTTATACCTTTTTAAATGTAAGCTCTCCCTCTTTTTCATCGATTTTTATACTGTCACCGGGGCGGTATTCCCCAGCTATAATCTTTGAGGAAAAATGATTGGTTATGGTCTTCTGTATCGTTCTCTTTAAGGGTCGGGCACCGTAAACCGGGTCATATCCCCTTCGGGCAATAAGATCTTTTGCCGGCGGGCTTAAATTTACAGATATATTTTTCTCATTTAAATGAGAACGCAGTTCCTCTAGCTGAATATCTACTATGTGCTTAATGTTTTCTTTTGTAAGTCTCTTAAAAATTACTATCTCATCTATTCTGTTTAAAAACTCAGGCCGAAAGGTGTTTCTTAATTCATCCATTACCCGGCCCTCTTCTGCACCGCTACCTCCAGAAGCTATATGCCGGCTTCCTACGTTAGAAGTCATTATTATTATAGAGTTCCTGAAATCTACAGTACGCCCCTGACCGTCAGTAAGTCTTCCATCATCCAGCAGTTGTAAAAGAGAGTTAAACACCTCTGGATGAGCTTTTTCTATTTCATCAAGAAGTATGACCGAATAAGGCCTTCTGCGAACTACTTCCGTAAGCTGGCCTCCCTCCTCATAACCCACATATCCGGGTGGAGCCCCTATAAGGCGGGAAACTGAATGCTTTTCCATATATTCACTCATATCTAACCTGACTAAAGCCTTTTCATCATCGAAAAGGAATTCGGCCAGTCTTCGGGCGAGTTCGGTTTTACCGACCCCTGTAGGCCCAAGAAAGATAAAGCTTCCCGTAGGCCTTTCCTGGTCCTGCAGGCCAGCCCGGGAACGCCTGACTGCCTCGGATACAAGTGTTAAGGCCTCATCCTGACCCACAACTCTTTCACTAAGCTTATCCTCCATCTTAAGCAGTTTCTGCACTTCACTTTCCATCATCTTGGAAACAGGGATGCCTGTCCATTTAGAAACAACTTCAGCTATATCTTCTTCATCTACTTCTTCTTTTAAAAGACGCATATTTTTTTGCAGCGCGGAAAGCTCTTGCGCTTTGGCTTCAAGTTCTTTTTTCAGAGAAGATATTACACCGTACTTTAACTCCCCGGCTTTTTCAAAGTCAGCACTCCTCTCGGCCTTTTCTAATTCAATACGTTTTTTTTCTATTTTATCCTTTATAAAACGTATTTTAAGTATTATATCCCTCTCCCTCTGCCAATGTCCCTTAAGACGAGAAGACTCCTCCTTTAAGTCTGCCAGCTGGGTTTTTATTTTTTTTAGCCGGGCCTTGGAAGAGTCATCTTTTTCCTTTTTTAAAACTGTTTTTTCTATTTCAAGCTGCCTGGTTTTTCTTTCTATTTCATCTATTTCCGCAGGCATGGATTCTATTTCAATTTGAAGCCGGCTGGCAGCCTCATCCATAAGATCAATAGCTTTATCCGGAAGAAACCTGTCGGTAATATATCTGTTTGATAAAACAGAAGCCGCTACCAGTGCAGAATCTTTTATTTTTATACCGTGAAAAACCTCATAGCGCTCTTTAAGCCCCCTGAGGATAGCTATGGTATCTTCAACATCGGGCTCTTTTATTATTACCTGCTGGAACCTTCTTTCCAGGGCAGGGTCCTTTTCGATATATTTTCTATATTCATCCAAAGTAGTAGCCCCTACACACCTCAATTCTCCCCGGGCCAGCGCAGGCTTTAGCATATTTGAAGCATCTACAGCTCCCTCTGAAGCCCCGGCCCCTACCACGGTATGCAGTTCATCTATAAACATTATTATCCGGCCTTCGGAGCCGGTTACCTCTTTAAGTACTGCCTTAAGCCTATCTTCAAATTCTCCCCTGTATTTGGCCCCAGCCAGCAGAGTCCCCATATCAAGAGCCGTTACCCTCTTGTTTTTCAGAGATTCGGGAACATCGCCCTCCGTTATCCTACGGGCCAGACCTTCAGCAATGGCGGTCTTTCCCACCCCCGGTTCTCCTATTAAAACCGGATTATTTTTAGTCCTCCTTGAAAGCACCTGCATTACACGCCTTATTTCTTCGTCCCGACCTATTACCGGATCAAGTTTTCCTTGAGCCGCCAGTTGGGTGAGATCTCTTGTATATTTTTCCAGCGCCCGGTATTTATCTTCTGCATCAGGGTCCTGCACTCTCTGTCCACCCCTAACATCGGAAATAGCTCTGAGAATTTTTTCCCGGTCCAAGGCGTTTTGACTGAAAAAATCAGCCAGGGCCCCCTCTTTAAGGTCTGCCATTGAAATAAGTATATGTCCTGAAGAAACAAATTCATCTTTCATCTTAGTTGCTTCACTTAAAGAATCTTTAAGCACTTTATCCAGGCGCGAGGAGATGTAAACGCTGCCTCCGGAAACACGGGGTCTCTGCTTTAGATCCATATGTATGTTTTCTAAGGCTTCTGAAGGATTCATCTCCAGTTTTTCAAGAATTGATGAGGCTGGTGAGTCTTCCTGTTCAAGCATCGCTACAAATAAATGCTCAGCATCAATCTCCTGATGCTGCAGATAGGAAGCAAGTTCACCCATTTTATTTAAAGCCTGCTGCGTTTTTGTTGTGAATTTTTCAGGTCTTATCATAAACTTTTACCAATAAAATATAAGATTCTACTCTACCCGCTATCTACCCATTGAAGGACACCCACCGGAGCACTGCCCTCCACCACAGGGTGGAATAGATTTTTTTTCAGTAGCCTTTCCCACACTGAATTTAGAAAACAATTTTTTTAGATCTCTACTCCCACAGGAAGGGCATTTGGAT
>PWQF01000285.1 GCA_003556865.1 Elusimicrobiota bacterium
AACTTTTCTGGGAAATTCCCGCCCTTATTATCCTGCCGCTCTTATGCGTGGCCATAGGAGTTTTTCCGGCTTACACGGTTTATCCTTTACTTGGGATTACAGTTGCAGGTTTTACCCCCCCCTCCCTCTGGGAGCCGGCAGCCGGGACCGGACTTCTGGCGGCCGGGGTCATTTTTGTTCTGGTTTTTTACCTCTTCAGCGGGGTGAAAAAGTTTCGCCGTTCTTCATCATACATAGGCGGGGAAAAAGTTACTTCTTCAATGAGGGTGTCCGGGGCCCAGTTTTATACTACAATAGAAAATATTTCTATATTTAAGAAAATATATGCCATGGCGGAAAGAAAGGTTTTTGACCTTTATGAGGTTCTTAAGGCAGTTACCTTTTATATAATTAAAATACTCAGGGCAGCCCATTCAGGGGTTCTTTCCCTTTATTTACTGTGGATGCTGGCCGGCAGCGCGGTTCTTTTTTACGTGTTACTTTTAAGATGATAGAAATTATTCTTTTTTTTAAGATAATTGCGGCAATAATAGCCATTGAATCCAAAAACCTTCTTTCGGCTATTATCTCCCTGGGAGCGGTCGGGTTTGCCCTTGCGGCAATAATGGTCTTTTTAAATGCGCCGGATGTTGCCATAGTCCAGGTACTTGTGGAGGTGGTTCTTTTAGTGATACTTATAAAGGCCACCCTTAACCGTGATCTTACGGAAGTTAAAGGGAGAAGAGAATTTTTTATAAGGGTTTTTGCAATAGTTGCGGTAGGAGCCTTTCTTTTAGGCATAATATGGGGGCTGGGCTCACTTCCTCCCGCAGGCTCTTTTCCTTATGCCCCGGGCGGCCGGGTTATCCCCGGGCACTGGTATATTGTTAACGGGCTTAAGGAATCAGGGGTTTCTAATATAGTTACCGCAGTTATTCTTAATTTCAGGGCATATGACACTTTAGGGGAAGTATCTATATTCTTTTCCGCCATTATAGGGGCTTTTGTTATTTTAAGGAAAAAGAGATGAAAGATAAAAAAGAGAACGGAATGTCTGAAATTGTAAAAACGGTTACGGTCGTTATTATGGATGGCGTAGCGCTTTTCGGTATTTACATTGTTTTTTACGGCCATTTATCTCCGGGAGGAGGTTTTGCCGGGGGGCTTATTACAGCCTTCCTGTTTATTCTTATGTTTCTTTCCCACGGCAGGCAGGAGGCAGTTAAAATACTTCCCTATCATCTTCTGAAAAAGGCCAACCTTTTTTCCCTGGCCGGACTTATTATTCTTTTTCTGCTGGCCCTTTACGGTCCTTTTATTAATACCGGTCTGCCGGAGGGGACCGAGTTCAGGCTTCTTTCGGGAGGGTTAATACTCCCCTTTAACCTGCTTATCTGGATGAAAGTGGGGGCGGGCATATTTTTGGTTTTTGCCGCCCTTTCAACTTTCAGGGAGAAAGATGATGAATAATATGCCCCTGGCCTACGGGCTTTCAATGGTTCTGTTCGGGGTGGGTCTTTACGGTGTGGTATGCAAAAAAAATGCGGTCAAAATAATAATTTCCCTGCTTATAATGACAAATGCGGTAAACCTCTTTATAATTTTAACTGGTTACCGGAGCGGCGGTGCTGCCCCGGTTATGACTGAAGGTCAGCAGATTTCGGATTTTGCCGCATCTTCCGTGGATCCCCTGGCCCAGGCAATGGTAGTTACCTCTATTGTAATAGGGTTCAGCCTGGCAGCACTTATGATTGCCATAGCCATAAGGCTTTACCACAGGTACAAAACATTTGATACCTCGAAAATGAAGGATCTTAAAGGATGAGCCTCCTCCCTCTTTTTATACTTATACCCGTAGGCGCCGCCTTTCTTCTTTCTTCTTTTGAGCTGATGAAAGATAAGGAAAAGAAAAACCTTTACTCATATTATACTGCCGGAGCCGTCTGTCTTATTCTTTTGGGTATGGCTCTTTTTCTTACGGGAACCGGAAAAGAAGGGGCATTTGAACTGGGGGGCTGGCCTGTGCCCGTCGGGATATCATTAGTGCTGGACGGTTTCAGCCGCCCTGTTATTACAGTTACCGCCCTCATATCCCTTATCTGCGTTATATTTTCCTTTAATTATATGCAGATGTACAGCAGCAGGGAAAAATTCTTTTCTCTTTTTCTTCTTATGGTAGGGGGGATGAACGGCATTCTGCTTACTTCGGATTTATTTAATTTATATGTTTTTATGGAGCTGGCGGCGGTATCCTCATACGGCCTGGTTGCTTACGGGGGTTCAAGGCAGGACCTGGAGGCTGCCTTTAAATACCTTGTCATTTCAGCAGTGGCAACTGCTTTTATACTTCTTGGGGTGGGTATTACCTATGCTCATACCGGTAATTTAAGTATGACAGCGGTATATAATATTATTTCTTCTTCGCCCCCGGCCCCCGGGATTTACCTGGCCGCCGGTTTTTTTATGTCAGGGTTTGCCATAAAAGCGGCCCTTATCCCTTTTCACGCCTGGCTTCCCGATGCCCACCCGGCGGCTCCGGCCCCGGTTTCGGCTATGCTCAGCGGGGTTCTTATAAAAACTGCCGGTATTTATGCAATGGTGAGAGTAGTATTCCTTATTTTTGCCGCCGATATCCAGGTCACCTCATCCCTCTTAAGGGTTTTCGGTTCTTTTTCCCTTATGCTGGGCGTTCTTCTTGCCCTGGGGCAGTGGGATTTTAAAAGGCTCCTGGCTTACCATTCAATAAGCCAGATGGGGTATATTGCTCTGGCATTCGGGTTAGCTACCCCCCTGGGTATAGCGGCCGGGCTTTTTCACCTGCTTAATCATTCTGTTTTTAAATCCCTTCTTTTCCTTAACTCCGGCGCGGTTTTTTACAGGACAGGGACCAGGGACCTGAGAGAGATGGGGGGGCTGGCAAGCGTTATGCCCGTAACTGCTTATACATCCATGGTCGCTTCCCTTTCAATATCCGGGCTGCCTCCTTTTAACGGTTTCTGGAGCAAGCTTCTTATTGTTATTGCCGCATTGAGGGCCGGTTATCCCTGGATGGCAATCTGGGCGGTCCTGGGCAGTATTTTAACCCTGGCCTCTTTTGCCAAGGTCCAGAGGTATGCTTTTATAGGAAAAGCATCTGAAAAGTTTAAAGAGCTGAAAGAGGTTCCCTTCCCTATGCTTTTTTCAATGATAGCGCTGGCTCTTTTATGCCTGGGAATGGGACTTATTCTGCTTTCGCCCCTCAGGGGCGCTGTACTGGACGGGGCGGCAGACGTTTTGCTGGAACCGGCCAGGTATCTCAGCATAGCGGGAGAGGGATTATGAAAAAAATAGTGGTATTTGCCGCCATTTTTATCTTATGGCTTGTATATACCTGGCCTTTTAACCCTTTTGATATTCAATCTTTTGCGGCCGGGATTATTGCCTCGGCTATGGTTTTAATCATTTTCCCTTCCGTTCCCCGCCGGATAAACCTTCCAAAACTTTTACAGCCTGAAAGGTATTTATGGGCAGTTATATATATGCCTCTGCTTTTATGGCATATGTTAAGGGCAAATTGTGATATTATATACAGGCTCATCTATCCCGGGGCTCCGTTAAAGCCGGCTATAGTTAAGTTTGAAACCTCTCTTAAGAGCCCCCTGGCCCGGACAATATTCTGCTGCTTTATAAACCTGGCTCCCCGAACCCTTGTTATGGATATAACCGGCCGGGATATTTACCTGCATTTTCTTCGGGAGGAGGATAAAAAAACTTTGCCGGCTGACCTGGTATACCGGAGCGGTATTGAAAAAATATTAGAGAGGATATTTGAATGATATTTCAAGTTTATTTTTGGATTCTTTTATTCTGCACTTTTCTTTGCATATACAGCATAGGCACCGGCCCCGCCCCCCCTCACCGTGCGGTGGCTATTGAGGCGGTGGGAAAGGTAGTGGTGGGCATAAGCGCTCTCTATTCTTTAACGGCCGGGAATGATTTTTATATTAATGTTTCAATATCCTGGGCCCTTTTAAGTTTTATCGGGATAGTTGCCGTATCCAAATTCCTTGAAGGCAAGAGGTTTGACCAGTGAGTTATACTGCGGGAGTTATAGTTATAGGCGCGGGTATTTTATTTAACCTGGCCGGATGCGCCGCTCTTCTGAGGCTGGAGTGTGTATATGAACGCCTGCAGGCTTCCTGTAAATCCTTAAGCCTGGGGACCTCTCTTATACTCCTGGGGATTTTTATAATAGAAGGAATAACTCCCCTGGGGCTGAAATCCCTGGTTGTTATGGGTTTTATTCTCTTTACTTCCCCGGCTGCGGCTCATGCCCTGGCCCGCTCTTCCTACAGGTACGGAGAAAAACTGCCGGATAAAGAGTCAAGGGATGATTACAGCCGGTTTTTAGGCAGCAGCGAGAAAGGCCGGGGCGGAGAAAAAGAATGAAGCTTCCTAAACTCAGGGAACTTAAAGAAGCCTTAAAGGCCCTCTTTTCCGGACGCTATACCAGCCGGTTTCCTGCCGAGCCCGCTCCCGCGGCGCCCGGTTTCCGGGGTAAACCTCTTCCCCGGGAAGAGTGGTGCATAGGATGCCAGGCCTGTATGGAGGCCTGTCCTTCTTCTGCCATAGAGATTAAGGATAATTTAGGAAAGAAAAAAAGAACTCTCATACGGTACTGGGACCGCTGCAACTACTGCGGGCAGTGCCAGGATAAATGTCCCCAGCCCCAGCCGGGGGTTGAGTTAACCCCGGAGTATGACTATCCCGGATATGATTTAACTGAAATGAAAATCACCCAGGAGTTTGAACTTATAATCTGCGAAAAATGCAAAAGCCCCCTGGGTACCCAGATGCAGCTGGAGGCTACCGTGAAAAGGATGGGGCCGGCCCTGGCCCACTCATCGCCTGATATGCTTAATACGCGCCAGCTTCAGACCGGAAGGCCCCTCCCCTCCCCGTCAAAAAGAAAGCATTATACCCGGGCTGATATTTTTACGTTTCTCTGTCCCGTCTGCCGCCATGAGGTTTTTAAAAAGGAGGCGGGAAACTGAAGGTTCCTTTCAGGTTAAATAATTCTGATTCATTAAAGACAGTTATAATGGGTGTGGGGAACAGTTTAAGGGGAGATGACGGCTGCGGAATTCTGGTAGCCCGCAAGCTTAAGGAAAAAGGGTTTAAAAACTCGTTTCCCTGCGGCCAGACCCCTGAAAATTATTTAGGGAAAATAGTTTCTCTTAATCCGGATACGGTTTTAATAGTTGATGCGGTTGATTTCGGGGGAGAAACCGGCCAGGTCCGGTTCTTTAAGAGCGACGATGTTTTTCAGGGTCTTTCCACGCATACTGCCGGACTGAATATGACGGCCCGGTTTTTAACTGCCTCCTCGGGGGCCAGGGTAATGCTTGTAGGCATCCAGCCCGAAAAACTTCACGGCAAAATGACAGGCAGGGTAAAAAAGGCATCAGAAGAGTTGGCAAAAAAATTTTACAGGCAGTTATGCACGAAAGCGTAAAAGCAAAAGAGATAGAAAAAGAAATAATCCGGCAGGCAGAAGAGAAAGGTTTAAAATCAGTTAAAGAGGTACTTATAAAAGCGGGCCGGGGCGAGGGGGAGTCTCCCGGGGATATAGTTCATATAGTAAAAGAGCATATGAATATTTCCCGGGTCCGGGTGATAAAAGAGGATTTGGCAATAAAATGTTCAGGCTGCGGAAAACTGATAAAAGAGTCCGCCCAAACACTGGGCTGCCCGGAGTGCGGGGAGATAGAGAGCATCATAATATCGGGAATGGGTTTTAAGGTCCTGGAAGTGCGCTGACCTTTTTATTTCTGCTCTTTTTCCTTTTTCTTTATATCTTTCCAGCTTTTTATTATATCCTCAACTGAATCTGCTTTTTTATCTCCGAAAACGTGGGGGTGGCGGCGTATGATTTTTCTGGTTATGCCTTTTATTACATCTTCTATTGCAAACTCATTTTTTTCAGCCGCGATCTGTGAGTGAAATATTATCTGGTAAAGCAGATCTCCCAGTTCCTCGCAGAGGTTTTCGCTGTCCTTATTCTCTATAGCCTCTATAACTTCCCCGCTCTCCTCTTTAAGGTAGGGTATAAGGGACCGGTGATCCTGCTGCCGGTCCCAAAGGCATCCCTCTTCCCCCCTAAGGCGGGCGCATATAGTGACAAGTTCCTGTAAAAGAGTGTTTAAATTTTTTTTCATACAATTCCCTCCCAGTCCGTATAACATAAAATTTGACAAAGTTCAAATAATCTGATAACTATTGTTTTAGATGCGGGGTGGAGCAGTCTGGTAGCTCGTCGGGCTCATAACCCGGAGGTCGTCGGTTCGAATCCGGCCCCCGCTACCAATTTTTGCCGGTATTAAGCTTCAGAGCATAAGGCGTATAATTAAAATATTGTGATTGCCCTTTTTCGGGCTTAACTAAACGGTATCAGCAGAAATGCGGTACCGTTTTTATAAATATGAGCAGGGAATCCAGAAAAATTCTTAAGAAAAAAAGACTGGGAGAAATCCTTAAATCCCTTGATTTTATAGATGACCGGGAGCTGGAAGAGGTACTGGCAAAATATAAAAACTCAAACCTGAGGATGGGGGAGATCCTCTCTTCCCTTGGATATGTGGATAAAGAAGTTATTCTTTCAATAGTCGGCAAGCAGCTGGGGGTCTCATACATAAAACTTTCCGAATTCGGCTCCATAGAGAGCCAGGTACTGGAATATATTCCCAGGAACGTTGCCCAGAAACATATGCTTATACCCTTTGAAAAGAAGGCCAATATTCTTAAGGTGGCAATGGCCGAGCCGCAGGAAGAGGAGATAAGAAACTCCATTTCAGTACTTACCGATATGGAAGTGGAGGCCTATATAAGTTCCGAAAAA
>PWQF01000257.1 GCA_003556865.1 Elusimicrobiota bacterium
CAGCTGAAATCCGGTTCTGGTGCGAGAAGGAACTCATAGACGTTCAAAAAACAAAAATCAGCAATCTAAAAAGTGTGCACTTTTAAAACTTAAACTGTGCACTTTTAAAATTTAGCTAACAGCTATGTAAGCGCAAACGGGGCCCCGAATTTCCGGTCAGGCTATCTCTTGAAATCAGAGGCTGATATAAATGCACGGGCTGCACGTATAGTAGTCATAAGGGGAATCCGGCTCTCATTTGCCCATACTCTTATTCTGTAGCCGTCTGAAAAAGACTTTTTACCCGAAGGTGTGTTTATTATGAGGCCGACCCTTTTATTCTTTATCAGGTCTTCTATATCCGAATTCCCGGACCCCAATTTATTTATCTTCTTTACTTTTACACCCGAACTTTCAAGGAACCTGGCAGTTCCCGGCGTGGCATATATGGAATATTTACGGGCGTACTTCTGCAAAACTTCCTTTGCCCGTTTTTTAGAGCTGTCGCTTAGGCTGACAAAAATTGCTCCTTCTCCCGGTATATGTGTTCCGGAAGCAACCTGGGCCTTGTAAAAAGCCTGGTCAAAAGTAGGAGCTCTGCCCATAACCTCTCCGGTAGATTTCATTTCCGGACCAAGTACAGGATCCACTCCAAACCGGGAAAAAGGAAGTACAACTTCTTTAACAGAATAGTCATTAAGCTCATATTTAAGATTAAATTCTTTCAGTTTCTTCCCAAGCATCACCTTTGTGGCTATTGCCGCAAAAGGAAGTCCGACCACCTTTGAAATAAAAGGGACCGTCCTTGAAGCCCGGGGGTTAACTTCCAGGACATACACTTTGCCGTCCTTAAGAGCGCACTGGGCATTCATAAGACCCTTTACCTTTAACTCCAGAGCCAGTTTTCTGACATACTCCTTTACCTTTTCCTGGTCCTCTCTTCCGAGACTTATAGGAGGAGTTACGCAGGCGCTGTCCCCTGAATGGACTCCCGCTTTCTCTATATGCTCCATTAAGGGAGCTATAAAGACCTCCTCCCCGTCGCATATACAGTCCACATCTACTTCAAGTGCATCTTCCAGAAAGTCATCTATAAGAACCGGGTGATCCGGGTTAACTTTTGCCGCAAGCGAGAGATATTTTTCAACCTCTATATCATTATAAGCTATTTCCATAGCTCTTCCTCCCAGGACAAAGGAAGGACGCAGCATCACGGGATAACCTATCCTTTCAACTATTTTTTTAGCCTCTTTCATTGACCGGGCCTTACCCCACTGGGGATGAGGTATCTTCAGCTTCTTAAGAAGACCGGAAAATAAAACCCGGTCCTCGGCAATATCTATTGTCCGGGCAGAAGTTCCTATTATATTTGTATATCTTTTTATCTCATGTATGAGATTAAGTGGGGTCTGTCCCCCCAATTGAACAATAACTCCCAGAGGCCTTTCTTTTTTTATTATGTTTATTATATCTTCGGCCGTAAGGGGCTCAAAATAAAGGCGGTCAGAAGTATCGTAATCCGTGGAAACTGTTTCAGGATTGGAATTAACTATTATTGAAAAATATTTTTCATCCCTCAGTGCAAAAGAGGCGTGGCAAATACAATAGTCAAACTCTATCCCCTGTCCTATTCTGTTAGGTCCTCCACCTATTATTATAACTTTTCTATTCTTATTTTTAGGCTCCCGGACTTCATCCTCTTTTTCATAACAGGAATAAAAATAAGGTGTAAATGATTCAAATTCCGCTGCGCAGGTATCCACTGACTTGTATACAGGTATTATTTCATACTGTTCCCTTAACTCTCTTATTTTTTCCGGGCTGGAACCGCTAAGAAATGCAATCTGACTGTCCGAAAAACCGCATATCTTTGCTTTTAAAAGAAGTTTCTCATCAAGGTCCACCGCATTTTCCAGCTCAAGGCGGCAAAGGTAAATTTCCTCTATCTGACGTATATACCACATATCTATAAGAGATATGCGTGAAATTTCTTCCGCCTTCATACCCATATCAAAAGCATACATTATGTTGAAAATGCGGTCACAGTTAGGCACCGCCAGCTTTCCCCTTACCTCCCTGATAAACTCCTCTTTCTTGTTTTTGTCTGCATCTTCATCCCTGAGTTCTTTAGCCTCACTGCTTCTTCCCAGGCCGTCCCCTCCCAAACCGGCCCGGCCTATTTCCAGTCCCCTTAAAGCCTTTTGAAGGGATTCCTTAAATGTTCTACCCATGGCCATAACTTCCCCTACCGATTTCATGGAAGAGCCCAGCCTCTGATCGGTTTCCACAAATTTCTCAAAAGTAAACCTGGGAATCTTAACCACTACGTAGTCTATTGCAGGCTCAAAACAAGCCGGAGTTTTTTTGGTAATATCATTATCTATCTCATCCAGGGTGAACCCCACGGCCAGTTTGGCTGCTATCTTGGCTATCGGAAACCCTGTAGCCTTGCTGGCCAGGGCCGATGAGCGTGAAACCCGCGGATTCATTTCTATGGCATAGACCTTGTCGCTTTCCGGGTCCATTGCAAACTGGATATTGCTCCCCCCCGCATCCACTGCCATTTTACGCATAATTCTTATGCCTATTTCCCTTATCCTGTGATATTCCCTGTCAGTGAGGGTCTGAACAGGAGCCACGGTTATACTGTCTCCGGTATGAACACCCATGGGATCAAGGTTTTCTATGGCACAGACTATCACACAGTTATCCTTCCTGTCTCTCATAAGTTCAAGTTCAATCTCTTTCCAACCCACTACAGACTCCTCTATAAGTATCTCACTTACCGGTGAAGCGTCCAGGGCATGCTTTACAAGTCTTTCTATATCCTCTTCTTTCTCTATTACCGCACCACCCGTCCCCCCCAGGGTGTAAGCAGGCCTTATTATAACAGGAAGACCAATCTCCTTTATCACCTTTATTGAACTTTTATAATCGCGGGCTATCCGGCTATCGGGGACCTCTACCCCTATCTCCCCCATAGCTTCCTTAAAAAGATGGCGGGATTCAGCCCTATTTATGCTTTCAATTTTTGCCCCGAGAAGCTCCACACCGTATTTATCCAGTATCTTTTTGTTGTAAAGATCTATTGAAAGGTTTAAAGCAGTCTGTCCTCCCAGGGTGGGAAGAAGCGCCTGGGGTCTTTCCTTCTTAATTATTTTCTCTAAATGCTCAACCGTCAGGGGCTCTATATAAACTTTCCATGCCATATCAGGATCGGTCATTATCGTAGCCGGATTTGAATTTACAAGAACAACCCTGTAGCCTTCCTCGCGAAGCGATTTTAGAGCCTGGGTTCCTGAATAATCAAATTCGCAAGCCTGGCCTATTATGATAGGCCCTGACCCTATAACAAGAATTTTATCTATATCACGTCTGGCAGGCATTTATCATCTCCCTGAACTTTTTAAACACATAACGGGAATCAAGAGGACCCGGGCCGGCTTCGGGATGGTGCTGATAACTTATTATGGGAAGCTCCCTGTGCCTTAAACCCTCCACTGTATTGTCATTAAGGTTAATATGGGTTTTCACAAATTCTCCGCCTAAACTATCCTCTTTAACACAGAAGCCGTGATTCTGAACTGTTATTTCGATTTTACCGGTCTCCAGGTCCTTCACAGGATGGTTGCCGCCGTGATGTCCGAATTTAAGCTTATAGGTCTCCGCCCCTGCCCCCAGGGCCAGTATCTGGCTGCCCAGGCATATTCCCATAAGGGGGAGAGGAGTCTTTCGGTTAAAATCTATAAGCTCTGAGGCCAGCTTTACAGCATATTTAACAGCCTTGGGATCCCCGGGACCGTTTGAAAAAAGAACGCCGGAAGGTTCAGTTTCAAGCAGCTGATCTAATGTGCTGTTTCCCGGAATTAAATTAATACTAAAACCCTGCTCTTTCAGGTTCTCAAGAATGCTGAGCTTTACCCCGTAATCCAGAACCGTAACCAAAGGCCCCGAACCGGTGAGGGTTTTAAAGTTTTTGTGTGCTGCCTTAGAAGAAGAGTTAACCTCCTTAACCAAATCTTTTCCAACCATATCGGGAAGTTTTTTAAGTTTACTTTTCAGGCTTTCCCGGTCGAAATCCACCGCGGATATTATTCCTTTCATAGATCCGCCTTCTCTTATTTTTCTTACGATACTCCTGGTATCCAGGCCCTCTATGGCCGTAATCCCTTCTTTTTTCAGGTAATTATCAAGGGACATCTTTGCCTGCCAGTTAGAATAGTGATCAGTATATTCCCTCACTGCCAGCCCGCGGGCCCAAACCCCGTAACCCTGTCCGTCTTTAAGGTTAATTCCGTAATTTCCTATCTGGGGATATGTCATTATCACAATCTGGCCGCAGTATGAGGGGTCCGTTATTATTTCTTCGTAACCTGTCATTGAGGTATTAAATACAACCTCACCCATACATTCACCTCTGGATCCAAAAAAAGAACCCTCCAGCATATCACCGTTTTCAAGGTAAAGAACTGCCTTTCTGCTCATTTAACTTTAAATTCCTTATCTATTATTATTGTTTCCTCTTCCGAACGGCCCATTGATATAATAGATACCTCCGCCCCGCTAAGCTGTTCGATTTTTTTAATAAATTTCCGGGCATTCAGGGGCAGTTTTTCAAAACGGGTTATTCCCCGGACCGGCCCCTTCCAGCCCGGCATTGTTTCATAAACAGGCCTAGCCTGCTGCTGATCTTTTCTGGAAAGGGGAAACTCAGTTATCTTTTTACCCTTAATTTCATAAGAGGTGCATATCTTTACCTCTTCCATATCATCTAAAACATCAATTTTAGTAAGTGCCAGATGCCCGGCTCCGTTTACTCTTACAGCCATTTTAAGCTGAACCATATCAAGCCATCCCACCCTGCGGGGTCGTCCGGTTGTGGCCCCGTACTCTCCACCTTTTTCCCTAAGCTCTTCTTCAAGTTTTCCTTTAATTTCAGTAGGAAAAGGTCCCAGGCCCACCCTGGTGGAGTAGGCCTTGGTAATCCCTAAAACTTTCTGAAGCTTTGCCGGAGGAAACCCGGCTCCGATGCATGCTCCCCCTGATATTGGATTAGAAGAGGTTACAAAAGGAAAAGTTCCGAAATCGCAGTCCAGCATTGTTCCCTGTGCCCCTTCAAAAAGTATGTTGTCTCCCTCTTTTTCCCGGTTATTTAAAATATAAGACCCGTCAACACCCAGTTCTTTTATTCTTTTAAGATTTTTTTCTCTTTCAGCCATTATCTGTTTTTTAAGTGAGGAAGTTGAAGTAAACCTTTCTATATATATTTTTTTAGCCTTAAGGTTCCTGTCCAGCAGCTTTTCAAAAGTGTCATCCTCAATATAATCAGCAAGGCGAATCCCTATACGGGCATACTTATCACTGTATGCGGGGCCTATTCCCTTCTTAGTAGTTCCCACCCTGGTTTTAAGCTTTTCCATATAGGCTTCACGGTAACGGTGATACGGAAAAATAAGATGACAGTTAAGGGAAATAAAGAGCCTGCCGTTAAAATCTATTCCTTTTTCCTCCAGAAATGATATCTCTTTTACCAGGGCGGAAGGGTCTATTACAACTCCGCTTCCTATCAGACATTTTTTCCCGGGGTAAAGTATTCCGGCAGGAACAAGATGAAGTACATAGGTTTTCCGGTCAAAAACTATTGTATGCCCCGCATTGTTCCCCCCCTGAAACCTTACAATCCAGTCTGCCCAGGAAGAAAGTATGTGGGTGACTTTGCCTTTCCCCTCATCCCCCCACTGCATTCCTACTACTGCCAGAGAAGGCATTTTATTCCAGCCCCAGGCGGGAATATATCCCGTTTAAATTTCTAAGATAAGTATCGGGGCTCATTGCCCTGCGTGAGCTCTCAGCTTTTATTCCCGCCTCCTTTTCAAGAATTTGAGTTATTTCCTCTTTACTTTTTTCCTGCATAAAAATATCTTTAGACAACTTATAAGCCTTTTTCCTTTCTATCTTATTATCCAGGAGAAGCTTTAAAACAGCTGAAGAATAAAGCCTGGCCCCGGCACGGTTCAGGTTGTTTTTAATATTTTCGGTATGAACTGTCAAGTTTTCCACGACAAAAGCCAGTTTGTCTAATATATAACAGGTCAGGGAACTTGAATCCTGCATTATAATCCTTTCATTTGAAGAGTGGGATATATCCCTCTCGTTCCAGAGTGCTATATTGGAAAAAGCTGTCTGCAGATAATTAGAGACCAGCCGGGAGAGGCCTGAAATCCTCTCGCATATTACCGGGTTCTTTTTATGGGGCATGGCAGAAGAGCCGGTCTGGGTCGAAGAGAACGGCTCCGATACCTCTTTTATAAAATCCTGTGTAAGCAGCCTTATCTCCTTTGATATTTCTCCCGCCATTGAACTTAAAGCAGCCATCAGGAAAAGATACTCTGCAAAAATATCCCGGGGCAGTATCTGGGAAGCCACCGGTGCTGCTTTAAGCCCCAGGATATGAAGAGATTTTTTTTCTTCTTCCGGACTTACAAGGGAATAAGCTCCCACGGCCCCGGAAATTTTTCCTACCAGTATTCTTTCAGAATATTCGTTAATTCTTTCTATATTCCTGAGACTAAAAGAATACCATCTGGCTATTTTCAGGCCAAGAGTAACCGGCTCGGCCAGCTGGCCGTGGGTCCTGCCGCACATAGCCAGCTTCTTATATTTAACTGCTTTATCTTTCAGTATGCCACTTACAACGGAAAGCTTTTTCCGGGTAAGCGCAAGCGAATCTTTCATCTGAAGTATTCTTGCCGTATCCATAACATCCGATGAGGTAAGGCCACTATGTATAGATGCCGCAGCAGGACCGATTCTTTCCTCAAGTATGGAAAGGAA